>JAZLBM010000261.1:0-7369 GCA_045613705.1 Eubacteriales bacterium
GTACAAGTGACAAACGCTTGCCATACCAAGGCGCAAAAGGCTTTGTCACGCGTGCTCCCTCAGTCGCCTTCGGCGCCAGCTCCCTCCCGGAGGGAGCCTTTATTGTACATCTCAAACAGTTCGATAAATCAAAATTTGAACTTCAGATAGATTCCTTTTCATTATACCTTTTTTGCGGTGGGATGTCAACTCTGTGGGGGGATCAAAATTGGCGGTTTATAAAACAAAAAAGACCCGTTTGGGTCTTTCTTTATTGTTCAAGCAAAAAATAGCAAAGGTCAACGAGGCGCGGGTCGTTTGCCGTGTTTTCGATCTCCACCTTGCCCTCGCGGTCGGGTGGGGACAACAGATCCTGCTCCCCAAGGCGTCTCTTGGTTTCACGCGCCGTTCCCTCACCGCCGTCAAGGATCACCGCCGTCGGCAGATGCCGCGCGATGACCGACCGCACGTGGGGATAATGGGTGCATCCAAGCACCACCGCGTCGATCTTCAGCTCCCGATAAGGGGAAAGCAGACGGCGACAGTAGTCGTCCACCTCGCCGTCGTCCAGATGTCCGCCCTCGATCAGCTCCACAAGCCCGGGACAGGGCAGGGAAATGACCTCCGCGCGGTCGGAAAAACGGGACACGAGGCTGAGAAACTTCTCCTCGCGAAGGGTCAGCGGCGTTGCCATAACCAGCACGCGGGGGGCGTCACAAAGCAGAGCGGCAGGCTTCACCGCGGGCTCGATGCCGATGATGGGAAGGTCGGGATTTTCCGCCCGAAGCACCTTCGCCGCGGCGCTGGTTGCCGTGTTGCAGGCGATGACGAGAGCCTTGATGCCGCGGGTCTTGAGGGACTCCAGATTGGCACGGGTGATGTCAAGCACCTCCGCGCGGCTTTTTGCGCCGTAGGGGGCGTTAGCCGAGTCGCCGAGATAGAGAAAATGCTCGTTTGGCATGAGCCGACGAAGCTCACGGAGCACGCTGATGCCGCCCACGCCCGAATCGATGACGGCGATAGGAAGCAATTGTGCAGTTTTCGGCATACGCGCCCTCCCTTCATACAATTGAGAATTGAAAATGGAAAGTTGAAAATGGAAAATTGATGTTTAGCGGTATTTTAAAGCCTTCCCTAAGATAGGGAAGGTGGCGGCGAAGCCGACGGATGAGTGTGCGCTTATTCCGCATTCCATAAGACTTCGCACCCTTCATCACACAGCCCTTCGGGCTTTGGAGCTTCTCCATCTTGGAGAAGCCTTTAAAAATCACGCCGTCTTGTTTGCGGTCGCAATGTAAGCCTCCCTCCGAGAGGGAGGGGGCGCGGCAAGCCGACGGAAGGAGCCTGCGATACAAGCGGAAAGCACTCGCCATATCAAGGCGCACAAGGGTTTGTTTCGCGTGCTCCTCCACCCACTCCGTGGGAGCCCCCTCCCGGAGGGAGCCTTTAAAATCTCGCCATGAAGACACCGATAAATCAAAATTTGAAACAAAACCCTCACAATGCGCTCGCGTATTTTCCATTTTCGTAGACAAATCGAAAAATTTATGATACAATAGACACAGTATAAAAAAGACTAGGAGGACTCTATGAAAAAGATACTTTCTCTTATCCTCGCATTGCTGATGCTGACAAGCCTTGTGGCCTGCGGCAATCAGACCGATACCGACGTCATCGTTTCCCCCGAGACCGATCCCGCTTCGGGCGAATCGGAGACCGTCGGCGCGCCCGAAAGCGAGACCGAGCGCGAGACCGAGCGCGAGACCGAAGCCGAGGCAGACGACCGTCCCGATCTGAGCGACGTTCCCTTCGTGCCCGAGCTTCGCTTTATCGTCTCCAGCGATATTCACATCACCGAAACCACGGGAACTCCCGCCTCCCACTTCAAGACCGCTATGGAGCAGATCCTCGCGTACGTGGGAGATTCCGAGAAGAACGAGGGCTACGACAAGCTTGACGCCGTCGTGCTCGTAGGTGATATCACCAATAACGGAACCACCGCGGAATTCAACGTAGCCAAGAAATATTTTGACCAGGTGATCCCCCGCTCCACCGAGCTGCTTCTGGTTATGGGCAACCACGACTGGAACGCGTACGCGGAAAATAGCCGGGTCGAGTTTGAAAAGGTGCTTGGCGAGGCAGCTACCCACCTTGTGATCGGTGGCTATCACTTTATCACGGTAGTCAACGACGCCAAGCCCAGAGACAGCAAGTCCGCCTGGCGCGGTCTCGGATGGGACTATTCCGACGAATCTCTGAAGCAGACTCAGAAGGCTCTCGAAAGTGCCACCCGCGACACGGGCAAGGATAAGCCCATCTTCGTCTTCCAGCACATCGGTGTGTACGATACCGTTGCCGGAACCGGTGCCGATTCCGCCTCCTCCAACACCGCCGTGACCACTATGACCGAGATGTACAGCAGCTTCCCCAACGCCGTTGTCTTCACCGGTCACTCTCACTTCCCCATCAATGACGAATGCTCCATTCATCAGAAGGACTTCACCGCCATCAACACGGGTACACTCGGCGCAGGTATGAAGTCGCGCCTCAGCGGCACCCAGCTGGAGATGGCCTCCCGCTCCAATGCCAAGGCCGTCTATCTCCTTGAGGTAGACGCGTACGGACGTCTCCGCATCCGCATCTGGCGTACCGAAAACAACGGCTTTATCGGCGAGGAGTGGTTCATCGACTCTTACCGCAAGAACGAGTTCACCTACACCGAGGACCGCTTCGAGGCAGACGACCTGTTCTTTGCCGATGGTGCGAAGGTTGCGGTATACGACGTCTTCGACACCGCCGCTTCCATCTCCTTCCCCGTAGTTCCCGAGGAATCTCTCACCGCGCGCGTTTACGAGGTGGTTCTCACCGACGCGGCGGGCAAGGTGGTCTCCACCGATTACGTGACCCTTGAGTACTATACCGACAAGTTTGACACCAAGCTTCAGCTGAAGCTTGACGGACTCACGCCGAGCACCGCCTACACCGTGTCGGTCTATGCCGTCAATCCCCTTTACAGCGTTGACGTTGCCGACGAGGGAACCCTTCGCTCGGTACCCCTCACGGCCACCTTCACCACCTCTGCAGGCGGCAATAGCGACGGCGCGGACATCATCGACATCCGTCTGTACGCCGATGCTGACGTGGTTGGCTCCGCCTCCGTCACCAACCTGATCCCCCAGATCCTCGGCAATCCCCTTGTGTTCCACGATCCCTCCATCGGTATGGACGTGGTTTCCGTGGACGGTGTTGCGGGCGATCTTGTTAAGTTCAGCTACAATGCCTTCTCCGATCAGCTGACCGATGGCTTTACCTTTGAGACTTATATTTCTGTAGACGAGAAGCCCACCGAGAACGTGGTGCTGATCGGCGCGATGCACAACGGCGCATTTGCCCTGCTCGCACAGCCCAACGGCACGCTTCGCTTTGACGTTTACAACGGCTCTACCTACCTGAAGATCTCTTCCACCTACACCGTAGGCACCTATCATCACGTGGTAGCTACCTTTGACGGTAGCCACACCCGCCTGTACGTGGACGGCAAGGAGGTCGGATCGGTTGCTATGACCACCTTTACCCTTCCCTCCAATACCAGCTACCGTCAGCTGTACCTGGGCGCAGACTCCTATATCAGCTCTCAGTGGACCAACGGCTCCCGCTGCACCATCGCACGCTTCCGCCTCTACTCCGACGTGCTCAGCACCGAGGAAGTGGCAAGCAACTATAACGAGCTGAAGAAGTAATTTCAAATTTTGATTTAGCGGTATGTTTGGTTTGTGCACAAACCCGTAGGGCGGGGGCTTGCTCCCGCCGTAACAACCGATAAACCGCACGTTTTCGGCGGCACCAAGGCACCGCCCTACAAGGTACGGTTCGCGCCATTTTGTTTGTGCGAACAGACCGCTAAACATCAATTTAACAGCTTGGGCGCAGGAAAAACCTGCGCCCGTTTTTTATTCGGCTTTGTCGGAAGACTCCGACGCGTTCTCGGTCGAGGTGACCGAACGATTGGCGTCTACGTAGCTCTCGGCAAAGATGTACGCCACAAGCACCCCTGCCGCGGTGATCACCGCCGAGATCTGTGCCGTGGTCATTTCATCCGCGCCAAAGGCCGCCGCTATCGCCACCGCAAAGCCAACCACCGCGCTCCAGAATTTGCGGCTGGCAAGCTTGCTTTTCCAGTCCTTCATCTATATCCCCCCCTTCTTATGAATTTCTGTCCCGTTCGCTCTCCAGGCGCACCAATCGCATTTCGTGATCCATCAACCGATCCGAAAAGCCGTGGTTGCGATCCGATTGCTTTTCCATGTACTCCTGCAGCTGCTTGACCGCCGCCTCCAGCGACGCCAACGAGCGATTGAGCTTGAGCACAACGCTTAAGATCGGGAAAAATGCGGTGACGGCCGTCGCCAGCCCCACAAAAATTTCCCACGTCATAGACCTCCCCCCTTTCCGTTCCTACGGAACACACTTATTGTAGCATACCCCGCATTTCTATGACTGACAGCTTTTTGTCAGTAATCACGAAATCTGCGGCAAAATCCACAAAAAAGAAGAGGACGCATTGACAAGCACGCGCCCTATAGCCTATAATTAAGAAAAGCACAAAAAAGGAGACTCGCCATGACCTACTCGCCCATCGCCGTCCCCCTTCCCCGCTCTGACCGCTTTTCGGTTCGGTGCGACGGCACGGAATATCCCGTCTACCACGGCGTGGATTTTGATTTTGTTCAGCTGACCACCCTCGATATCCTTTCCGTGGAGGTTACGGTTTCTATGCCCATCGACGAGGTGGCACTCCGCCCCTCCCGCAGAAACAAGGCGTATACCGTGAAGGACAATACCGTTTTTCTGTCCCTCGCGCGCGGTGACTATTTCTGCCTTGAGATCAACGGCGACATCGAACGCCCCCTGCTTCTGTTCGTCGACGAGCCCGTCACGGCGCCTCTTCTTGAGGACTACACCCTGATGTCCTTCGCAGAGCCCGGCTACTACGACGTGGGCAAGATCGAGGTCACCTCAAGCTTTGCCGTGTATATCGCCGAGGGCGCCTTTGTCAACGCCTGGATCGACGGCGAAAACGCCCATAACGTCCGCATCTTTGGCGGCGGAACCCTGCTCCGCAAAAATACCGAGGGCGACCGACACCACCCCATCAACCTGGTTAAGTGCGACCACGTGGATATCCGCGGCATCACCGTCATCAACAATAACGCGTGGAACATCCGCCTCAACGATTGCCACTACGTGACCGTGGAGAACGTGAAGATCCTGGCCGACGAGATCTGGTCGGACGGCATCGATATCGTGGGCGGCGAGAACGTGCTCCTGCGCCACCTGTTTATCAAGAACGAGGACGACTGCGTCTGCATCAAATCCTCGTATAATATCACGCGCAACTTCGAGGGCTTTGACGTCCGTCACGTGCTTGTCGAGGACTGCGTCCTCTGGAACGGACCCCGCGGTAACTCCCTTGAGATCGGCTACGAAACCAATAACGCCGTCGTGGAGGACGTGCACTTCAAAAACGTGGACGTGGTGCACCGCGAGACCCAGGAAAGCAAATTCCACCGAAGCATTATCTCCATCCATAACGCGGGCAATGCCACCATCCGCAATATTACCTTTGAGAATATCTACGCCGAGAGCACCGACGAGAATTTCGTCCAGATCGCCCATATGCATCAGCCCCGATGGGGTCTTGGCAACGGGCGTATCGAGGATATCACCGTGCGCAACCTTACCCTCGCCGGCGGCGAACAACGCCCCTCCCTCGTGTCGGCCCACGCCCCGAACGGCAACCTTTGCACCACTAAAAACGTGACCTTTGAGAACCTCACCGTCCTCGGCACCTCCATCCGATCTCTTGAGGACGCCGCCCAAGCCGGCTTCACCGTCGACCCCAGCGCCGAAAACGTGCGGTTTCTGTAAATTGATGTTTAGCGGTGTTTTAAAGCCTTCCCTAAGATAGGGAAGGTGTCACCGTAGGTGACGGATGAGTGTGCGCCTATTCCGCATTCCATAAGACTTCGCACCCTCATCAGTCGCGTTCCGCGACAGCTTCTCCATCTTGGAGAAGCCTTTAAAAGACCCACCGACAAATCAAAATTTGAACGCTACACTCCGTCAAAATTCCCCTTGACATCCTACGGATTCTTTGTTATAATAGAATCCGTCCATCGGGGTGTGGCGCAGTTGGTAGCGCGCGACGTTTGGGACGTCGATGCCGCAGGTTCGAATCCTGTCACTCCGACCAAATAAGGACTATAATTTTGATACGATAAGTATCGAGGTTATAGTCCTTGTTTTTTATTTAAAAGCCTTGATTTATAAGGCTTTTTCTTGTTTTTAGGGGTTGGTTGAGTGTCAGTATCAAAATTATAAATTTTCTTTCTACTGAGTTTTTAGGGACTTAAACAAACAAAAATCTATATTTTTTCAGTTATTCTGTCACTTAACAAAAGATAAGCGTCATAGTCGGTAGCGGCTTGAATTTTTGCAAAAATTGTGGTATAATTATAAAAACGAAAGGAGGGATTGTATGCCTTTAACTTTTTGCCATCCGGAATTCGAGGAGGAAGTGCGTAAACGATTAGATATTTTTGATCGGGATATTACGGAAATAGATGCACTATCAGTGAGTGAACTTGATCTAACGAATTTTGATTTCAAAGTTGAGGATATAGAAACATTATTTCTCTTTTCCAACCTGATATCACTTTCTATCAACATTGGTGAGCAAGATTCTTCCTTTTGGAATCATTTTTACAAATTGCAGGATTTATATTGGTGTTGCTGGGGTAGTGAAATCGATTTTAGCGTATTTTCGAATATGGACAGTCTTAAATCGCTTATGATTTCCGGTGGCGATTACTCTGATATCAAGTTCACCGGCTTGGAATCGGTAGTTAAGTTAAAGCGCTTAGAAGAACTAATTCTTCACGAGTTTGGTTCTGTGGATCTTTCGCCGCTTGAAAACATAGCGCAGCTAAAACATTTTTCCTTATTGTATACAGATTCAGCTCAAAAAGTAGAAACTATCGGTAAATTGCATTGGTTAGAAAGTTTGACCCTGCGCGGTCTCTATATTGACAATCTTGACTTTTTGGACTCATTACCAAATAATATAGAACTTGAATTGTGCGGCATCGAGATATACGGAAGAAGAGATATAGACGTTCTAAAATGGAAACGTTTTGAAAAGCGTGATATCTGCGAAATAAGCGTCAAAGATCAATATTGGAAGTATATCGACTTATCTTCTTTGGATCCTTGAAGGGATCTGCGTATGCAAAATCAGAATTTCAAAATAAGGCACTTAACCGAAAAGATAAGTGTCATAGCGCGTAACGCTTTTTGTAACGGTTTCAAATTGTATCCATAATATCAGCAG
>JAZLBM010000262.1:0-4134 GCA_045613705.1 Eubacteriales bacterium
GCACAAACCCGTAGGGCGGGGGCTTGCTCCCGCCGTAACAACCGATAAACCGCACATTTTCGGCGGCACCAAGGCACCGCCCTACAAGGTACGGTTCGCACCATTTTGTTTGTGCGAACTCACCGCTAAACATCAATTTATCCTTCAAATTTTGATTTGTCGGTGGGTTTAATATACGCACAAACCCGTAGGGCGGGGGCTTGCTCCCGCCGTAACAACCGATAAACATCAATTTTCAACTCTGCACTCTGCATTCTGCATTCTGCACTTCGCGCGCAGGCGCGATAAACATCAATTTATCATTTTCTTGAAACTTTTCCGAATTTTACGCGCCATATTTGGGTCACGGCAAGGGAAAACTGTGATTGCAAGGCAACGTCGCTTCAAGAATCGACTGCGCAAAAAACAAAAAGGAATGGCTGAATATGAAAAAACAAGGCAAACCCCAATGGCATCGCCTCTTGTCCTTCGCCGCCGCCCTTGTGCTGGTGGTGACGGTGGTCGCGCTTCCTGCCCTTGCGATGGGTATGAGCCGATCGGAAGACGGTGTCGGCGGTCGCCATAGAGGCTTTATGAACCGCGCCGCCGACTCGGTGGAAAGCGGTGTGGAAAGCATAGCGGACGGAATTACCGACATTCCCAACGCCATCGACGACAGCATCGTTCTTCCAAACGAGACCGAAAGCGATGAGGACGTCACAGATACGGCGCCCGTCACCGAGGACGGCGGACTTATAGGTGACGAATCCCTTGAGGACGGCACCAACATCCCCGATACCGACATCGGCGGCGCTATCAAGGATGACGACGGGGACGGTATCTCCAACCCAACCGACTCCGACGACGACAATGACGGTCTTTCCGACGCCGCGGATTCCGATGCCGACGGCAACGGTCGTGCGGACGCCGACGAATCCACGGGTATCATTGGCATTGTGATCGCCGTCATCGTGGTGATCGCCATTATTGTGCTGGTCATCGCCGTGATGCCCCGTGCCAAGAAAAAATAAAAAAAGTGAATCGCGATACGGATCTCCGCGTTGCGATTCATCTTTTTATTTTCCCGCCATGACCGAGACCCGATTGCTCCCGATGCCGAGGGCGGTGCACACCAACTGACAGAGCTTCGCCTCGACCGTCGGGTCGGACGCGCCCTCGCACACGATGCCCACGCCGCCGATTTTGGGGGCGAGTACCCGTTCCACAACGGCGCGCTCCGAGCTTCCGCTTCCCACCGTGACGCACTCGCCGCGGGTGTCTGTGGCGTATACGTATTCGTAGCCGCCCTCAAGGGTGACGAAGACCCGAACCTGCCCCGCGCCGTGCACCGAGGCGCAAAGGGAGGAAAGGGTGGACTCCAGCTCCGCCCGATAGGTCTCTGCCATAAGCATCTCCTCGCCCTCCACCGCGGTGTTCTTCTCGTTTTTGCCAAAGCTTCCGTAAAGCAGAAGCACCACGCCGAGACAGAGCCCCACCGCCGCGAGCGCCGGACTCTTGATATTCTTTTTCGAGGTTGACTCCTTGCCCATCTTGCCTCCTATCCGACCGTCACGATGCATTCGCATCCGAGAAGGTCGCTGAAATATTCTTCTATCGCGTAGGGGTTTTTGAATACGTCCTTGCCAAAAAGCGTGATGACCACGCGGCAGAGCGTCGGCGTGCCGTCGGTACTCACAAGCGTGGCGCCCACCTCGCAGCTCCCTACGGAGAAGTGCGCCGACAGCTCCTCTTTGACGGCGGCGCAAAGCTCGTCGCGCACCACCGCTTCGATCTGTCCGTCAAGTATGGATTCGTACCCGTCCCGTGATCCGCTCCCCTCGGCAATGCTCTCCATTTCGTCCGACAAAAGGGAAGGGAGGGTGTCCAGAAAGGTGCCGATGGGATTGACGATAAGACACAAAAGGCAAAGCGCCGTGATCAGCCGCATATATTGGCGCGTACGCCCGCTCTTCGGCAGGATGCTCTCCATCACGCCGATCACCGCCGCCGCACCGATAATGCCGTATACGTATTGACCCATATCCCCTCCGGTCGTGTTGAGAAATTGATGCTTAGCGCGCCGAAGCGCGAGGGCAGAATGCAGAGTGAAGAGTGCAGAGTTGAAAATTGATGTTTGTCGGTGCGGTATATTTTGTCGTAGGGGCGAAGCAACGTCGCATCGCCCCTACGGGTTTGAGGGTTATCTTTTCGTCACATCAACTCACCGACAAATCAAAATTTGAATTACGCCATAGCAACACTACATTTGACGAACAGGGTGAGGAGGAGGATCGTGGTGACGGCGCAGATACACATCACGGCAAGCAGATAGCCGTACACCGTCACGAAGGCTTCGAGGAGCTTGCCCTCCGTGGAGCACCCCAGGAGATCGGCGCACGCCGAGGCGGCGATGAGCCCAAGACGGTAGAGCACCACGGTGCAGAGGGGCGGCAAGAGCACCAGCGCCACCGCCAAAATGCCAACGGCGCCCACCGTGCTTTTGAGGTACACGATGCTTCCTGCCACGGTGCGAAGGGTATCGCCAACGGCACCGCCCACCACGGGAATGGCGCGCCCGGCCAGCATCTTGGCGCTTTTCATCGCCACACCGTCGGCACCTGCGGATAGGGACGTCTGCACCGAAAGCGAAAAGGTGAGGATCAGCATCACCGTTCCCAAAAAGTAGACGTAGACCTTTTTGACAAAATTGCCAAGTCCGCGAAGCTTGCCGCCGCCAAAGAAGGCATCGGATACCGCAATGGCAATACACACGCCCACAACGGGCACCAGCGTGGCGGCGCACAGATTCTCGATAACGTTAAGAAGGATCATCATACCGCCCCCCGACACCACCGCCGTGTTGACGTTGCCGCCAAGGGCCAGAAGCACGCCCGTGAGGGGGATCATTCCGTTCACGAGAGCAGAGAGCCGCTCGAAAAATCCGCTGACCGCCGTCACCGCCTCGCCCGTGAGGGAAAGCATAGAGCCGACCACGGCGGCGGAAGAGCAGAGATCTACCGCCCCCGAAAGTGCCTCCGACCCGATGGCGCTTTTTATGAGTGAGGCAAGGGCGGCGATCACAAGCACCGCCACCAGGCGCCCAAAGAGAGAGACCGCCCCGTCAAGCTCGGCGCCAAGGAGGGTCAGTACCCGGTCTATAAGCCAACGAAAGCCGCTGACCTCTTTCGCCACCTCTGCCACCTTGTCCATATCCGTGGAGAAAAGGTCGCTCGGCAAAAGCGCTGTCACGTCCTCGGGGATGGCGTCAACAAAGGAGCGATAAGCGCCGTCAAGCGCTTCGTTTGGCTCCTCACCAAAGGTGGGAAGCGCCAAGAGAAGCATTGTCGCCGCCGTCAGGATCGCAAAAAGCCACCTCATCCTACGCCCGGCAGCTGTCCCACCGCATGGAGGATCTCCTTGATCAGCGGAACGGAGAGAATGAGGATCTCGAGTCGTCCCGCCATCTCTACGTAGGACGCTACCGTTGGCTCCCGACATTCCCGACAAAGGTCGGCGCACACCCCCGTCACAACCGCGATGCCGAAAGCACCGAGCAAAAGCTCGGCGTATTCGCTGACCGCACCCACGGAAAGCATCTCGCGCATCCACGATACAAGAGGGATCGCCATCCCCAAGAGGATGCCGAGGAATACCACCGCCGCCGCTAGCTTCATCGGCACCTCGAAATCTCTGCCCCATTGCCGCACCACCGAGAAGGACACAAGGCAAATCAGAGCCAGTCCGCAGATCTTCCACGTATCCATACCGCCTCACAGTCCGAAAATATCCCGCACCGAGGCGATCAGCTCGCCGATCTCGCCGACCAGCATCAAAAGAACCACCACAATGCCCGCAAGACCCACAAAGGTCGCCTGCTCATCCCGTCCGTATTTGGACAGGATCTGCGCCGATATGGCCACCAGTATGCCCACGCCGACTACCTTTACAATTAAACTGATGTCCATATTTTCTTCCTTTCTTTTATGTGTGGGGAAATTGATGCTTGCGCGCCGAAGCGCGAGGGCAGAGTGAAGAGTGAAGAGTGCAGAGTGCAGAGTGCAGAGTGCAGAGTTGAAAATTGATGTTTATCGGTGTGTTTGAACTTTTTAAGCCTTCCCTAAGATAGGGAAGGTGGCGCCGCAGGCGACGGATGAG
>JAZLBM010000263.1:0-2183 GCA_045613705.1 Eubacteriales bacterium
CATTCTTTATAGCATCCTTTCTTCACGCCGATGGCATAACCGTTTTGTCACTCGTTAGAATCCGCCGGACAATCTTCCTTTTTCTTCTTCATCTTGCCCGTACCGATCACGCCAAGGCTACCGATGGCAACGCCGCCGAGAAGTCCGAAGCCCGTGAACATCACGAGCTGTCCGCCCGAGAAGGTGGATGCCGTCATCGAAAGGCTATGATCTCTCTCATAGAAAATGTAGGTTGCGGGTGCGGTTTTCTTGAACTGATAGCGGTTTACGTTCGCCGCCGCAGTTTCACCGAAGTAGTGAACTGCTCCGTGATCCTCGCTCGGGAATTCACTATCATTCAGGTATACGAGCAGGCTGGATGCGATAATCGGATCGCCTGCCTTTTTGTCAGTCGTAGTATAAAGCGCGTTCCATCTCTGCGCACTCCATGCGTTCAAGTCACCGGACTTATCAGTCTGATCCTTAACCGCATAATAGTTTACGTAGTAGCTATCGCTTTCGGTCACGACCTCATCCACGATCATTCTCGGGATTTCGGTGTATTCGGGATGGTAATGGTTGTAGACCTTGATTCCGATTTTAATACCCTCGGCGATCAGCGTAATACCGAAAGCAACCATCATAACTACGTTTGCGCCGGTCAATATTCTTTGCATCATCTGATAACGCGCCGTGGTGGTTGCTGCGGTGGCTGCCTGTGTTACGGAAGCCTCCGCCTTTGTCAGCGATGCCATACCCTTCTCCAATACGGTTTTGTTCATCATCTCTCTCTCAATACCTGCCGCAAAGGTTCTGAAGGTGTTCGTGCTGACCTCCAAGGGAACCTCTATGCCCTGTTCCAGGCACGCGGTCCACAGGGTATCTATCAGAATTTTATCAAGAGCTACAAGAGATGCACGAGATGCTGCGGTAGCAACAGATACGGTGCTCTTCATCGCAGCATTTACCGCAGCTCTTACAACAACAGCACCAATGGCTAATCCAAAAGCAGCGCCGGCAACCGTATTGAGCGCTACGCTGAGATTGTGGTCAATGTTCTCATCGCTGGACCAAGGAGTTTCACCGGTAGATGCAGATTTACGAAGAGAAGCATTCGTAAGAGCGACACCGCCGTCAAAGAGTGAACGGTCAACGTTGGTATATACAGATACCTCTTTGATCTCGTAATAGTCAAGAGTTTCAAGGCAGCTTTGTACATATTTTTCAGCGGACTCACCGTTATGCTCTGCCAAAGCGATCATAAGCGTGTAGTCAACGAAGGGGAGGATCGCTCTCTGACCTTCTGTCATCGTCACGTACAAGGGATAAAAATCCTCACCGTCAAGCTCGTCGTATTCCTGCATGAAGAAATCCTTGAGGGTTCCGTCTCCGTACCGGTGGTTTGAAAGGGCGGCATAGAGAAGCACAGACTCATTGTAGTTCTCGGGGAAATAGTCGAGCTGCTCATCGAAGCTCAGAGCATCGAATTCTTCCTGACTGTAATTATCATCAAAGGGCTTACATACAGTCTCGTAATACTTGATCTTATCCTGTATGATCGTGAAGGAAGAAGTCATCTTGGATGCAAGCTCGTCATAGTAAGGAAGCATGCCGTTATTCAAAAGTTCTTCCTCTACCTCGTACACGTCAACATACTGAAGCTTATCAAGCCATGACTCTTCCAATTCATAATCCGTACATGCAAATGCAAGCATTTGATGAATCAGCGACGTAATATCGGCATTACCCTGCAAGAAGATTTTTGCAAGAACAGTCGTATCTATCGCTTCAACAAACAAGAGGTCTCCAAGATACTTTCCCGAATCGTCCTCTTTAAAGCGATTCAGAACCTCATGTGCGCTGATCGCGCATTTCTTGCCGCTCGCATAATTAGCGCGCGCTTCTGTCAAGGAAGCATTCAAGCTGTTGATCATATCGCTGATCTGCAATTTCCGCTTCTCGATCATTGCCTCGTAATCAGAGAAGGAGTAACCTCCGTTCATCTGCATCAACGAGATATCGGTGATGGCTTCATCGGGATCGGTCGTTGTCTTGTAGCCCATGTAAACGCAGTCCTTGCCCGTTTTCTGGTTGAGGTCTACGTCCACAACGATGTATCCGTTGTCGGTCAGCCACTTTTTAGCCGCATCCGCGGTGGATGCCGTACTGATTCGAATTTCCTTGATGTAGGTTTCCTGCTTTGC
>JAZLBM010000264.1:0-1971 GCA_045613705.1 Eubacteriales bacterium
GTTAGCACTCGCGTCGAAAGCCTTCCCTATGATAGGGAAGGTGTCGCGGAACGCGACGGATGAGTGTGCGCCGATTGTAGTAATGATAAGGCTTCGCACCCTCATCAGTCGCCTACGGCGCCAGCTTCTCCATCTCGGAGAAGCCTTTAAAAAGCAACTGCGAACATACCGCTAAACATCAATTTATATTTGAAAACACGCAGCGTTTTCTACCTTAATTTTCAATTTTCCACTTTCAATTTTCAATTCTTCATTCTGCATTCTGCACTTCGCGCGCCAACGCGACAAACATCCATTTATTTACCCGCCTTGTAGCGGAATTCCTTTGTAAACGAGAATCTTTATTATAGAGAGGTACCCCATGACGGCTATCAGTATAAACGGTCTTTCCTTTTCCTTTGGCGTAAAGCCTGTGCTGAAGGACGTGTCCTTTTCCCTGGAGGAGGGAGACAAGCTTGGCGTGATCGGCGTCAACGGGTGCGGCAAATCCACCCTTTTCAGTCTGATCCTCGGTGAACGCGAGCCCGACGAGGGAAGCGTGTACATCGCCAAGGATAAGACGGTGGGCATCCTCACCCAGGAGGGGGCATTTGAGACCTCCGAGCTTGCGGGCGG
Source organism: Eubacteriales bacterium (assembly GCA_045613705.1). Taxonomy (GTDB): domain Bacteria; phylum Bacillota; class Clostridia; order Oscillospirales; family CAG-272; genus RGIG8775. Next base: position 616 of record JAZLBM010000264.1, read on the forward strand.
AAGCGCCCTTGAGCAGATGTACGCCGCCTTTCCCGAGCTGATCCGTGCCGAGGAGCGGCTGACCATGCTTACGGTGGATCTTGAGCGTTGCGACGCGTATGCCGAGCCGGAGCGCCACCGCATTCTTCTTGCGGAGTACACCGATCTGAACAACAAATTCATCCGCGACGGCGGTCTTGAATTTCGCAGTCGCTGTGCCTCTATCCTTTTGAAGCTCGGCTACGACGAGCAGGCGATGCGTGCAGACATTTCCACTCTGAGTGGCGGTCAGCGAACCCGCCTGGCGCTTGCGCGTCAGCTTTGTCGCGAGCCTGATATTCTGCTTCTTGACGAGCCTACCAACCATCTGGATATGGAGACCCTTTCGTGGCTGGAGAGCTTCCTGCTTTCCTACCGCAAATGTGTGATCCTCATCTCCCACGACCGATATTTCCTTGACCGCGTGACCAACAAGACGCTTGCCATCGAGCATTGCCGCGCCAAGCTGTATAACGGCGGCTATACCGCCACCATGGAGCAGCGCCGCATCGACCGCGAGATCGCGGAGAAGCACTATCGCGATCAGCAAAAGGAGATCGCGCGCCAGGAGGCGTATATTGCCCAGCAGAGAGCCTGGAACAGAGAGCGCAACATCATTGCCGCCGAGAGCCGACAGAAAATGCTCGACAAAATGGAGCGCTTGGAGAAGCCCCAGGATGCCCCTCGCGGCATCAAGATCAAGTTCTCCGAAACCATTGCCAGCGGCAACGAGGTGCTTCGCGCCCGTGGTCTTGCCATGGGCTTTGGAGAAAAGCGCCTGTTCTCGGGCGTTGATTTCTTGATCAAGAAGAACGAGCGCGTCTTTTTCGTTGGCCCCAACGGTTGCGGAAAATCCACCCTCATTCGTCTGATCCTCGGGAAGCTTGTGCCAACGGGCGGCTTTGTGGAGACGGGCTACAACGTGGAGATCGGCTACTACGACCAGGAAAATCAGAATCTTGACGAGAACAACACGGTGCTGGAGGAGCTTTGGAGCACCTATCCTACGATGAACGAGGTGGACATCCGCTCCACTCTTGCCGCCTTCCGCTTCCTTTACGAGGATACCGAAAAGCAGGTCAAGGTGCTTTCGGGCGGTGAGCGTGCGCGCCTGACTCTTGCCAAGCTGATGCTTTCCAAGATCAACGTGCTGGTGCTGGACGAGCCGACCAACCACCTGGATATCAACTCCCGCGAGGCGCTTGAGGATGCCATCCTTGCCTTTGACGGCACGGTGGTCACCGTGTCTCACGACCGTTACTTTATCGAAAAGCTGGCAACCCGTGTGATCGAGCTGATCCCCGCGAACGATGGGGGCGGCACTTACGATTATACCGC
>JAZLBM010000265.1:0-2689 GCA_045613705.1 Eubacteriales bacterium
GTCGCCACAAGATTCTCCACCGCGGGCATCAGCTCTTGCTCGGTGGCGAGGATCGCGGCGATGTGCATAGCTGTGGGGAAGGTATCGTTGGAGGACTGGGACATATTGACGTCGTCGTTGGGATGAAGCAGCTTCTTGCCACACAGCTCGTTACCGCGGTTGGCGATCACCTCGTTGACGTTCATATTGCTTTGCGTGCCGCTTCCCGTCTGCCATACGGCGAGGGGGAAATGACCGTCAAGAGCACCTGTCATCACCTCGTGTGCGGCGGCAACAAGGGCGTTTTTCTTTTCTTCGATCATACGGCTCGGAACGAGGTCGGCGTTGACCGTAGCGGCCGCCAGCTTCATGGCGCCGAAGGCGTGTACCACCTCGATGGGCATTTTCTCAATGCCGATGGGGAAATTTTCAAGGCTGCGCTGGGTCTGCGCGCCCCAATATCTGTCGGCGGGCACCTTGACCTCGCCCATAGAATCGTGTTCGATGCGATATTCCATAAAAGGCTCCTTTTTTGTCGGATTGGTCTCATTGTAGCACAAGGAGGCGACTTTTTCAAGTGTTTTTCGGGCAAAGCCCTTGATGAAATCTTAAAAATATAGTATAATAGTTATAACTATCGAAAAAGGAGTCCCCAAAATGACCTACGAATATATGCCGACTCAAAATAACGGAAGGATCAAAGCCCTTTGTATGGGTCTGTTTTTCGGCGCTCTCGTGCTGTTTGGCGCATCGGGGCTGAAGGACGTGATCGTGATGCCCTGGCTTTTCCAGTTCGTATCCATTTGTATGATGACCGTGTCCATTCTTCTGATGGGACGCTATCTGCTTCGCTACTATCTCTACCGCGTGGAAGAGGTGAATGGCGGTGTTGACTTTACCGTCACCGAGATCACCCGTCGCGGCGGCACCACCGTCTGCCGACTGGGGCTTCATCAGCTTCGCGCCGTGAAGGTGTGGAACGCCGAGAACAAGCCGCCTCGCGGAAGGAAGATCTACAATTACTGTGTTGACGCCTGTCCTGCCGACTCCCGTCTTCTGGAGTTTGAGGAACGTGACGAGATCATCTACATCCGTTTTTCGCCCGACGAAAAGATGCTTGAGATCCTCGAAAATGCACTTTCGGGCAGAGAGGGTGCCGTAGAATGATCGGATTTGGAGATACTGTCGCCGCCGTTTCCACGCCGCGGGGTAAGGGCGGTGTGGCGGTCATTCGCGTGAGCGGTGATGAGGCGATCGCCATTTGCGACCGCGTGTTCCGTGCGGCGTCGGGCAAGACGCTTGCCGAAACCGAGGCGCGCCGTGCGACGTTCGGCTATATTTTTGACGGCGACGAGTGCATTGACGACGGCATCGTCACCCTCTTCCGCGCTCCCCGCTCCTTTACGGGAGAGGACACGGTGGAGATCAGCTGTCACGGCGGCGTGCTTGTGACCGAGGCGGTGCTTGGCGCGATTCTTGCGGCAGGCGCGCGACCTGCCGAGGCAGGGGAATTTACCCGTCGCGCCTTTGTGAACGGAAAAATGGGACTGTCGAGCGCCGAGGCACTGGCATCCCTTCTTGAGGCCAATAACCGCAATCAGATGCGCCTGTCCCGCGCGGGACTTGAGGGCAAGCTCTCCGAGCGGTGCCGTGAGATCTACGGTCGGCTTTGCGATATTCTCGGCAGTCTGTACGCCAAGATCGACTATCCCGACGAGGATCTGTCGGGGCTTTCCGCCGAGAGCCTGCGGAATATGCTTGCGGCGGAGCGGGAGGCGGTAGCGAATCTGGCTTCGACTTATAAGAGCGGACACGCGGTGGCGGAGGGTATCCTCACGGTCATCTGCGGTCGCCCCAATGCGGGCAAAAGCTCGATTTATAATCGGATCGTGGGCAGGGAAGCCGCCATCGTCACCGACGTGGCAGGAACCACGCGCGATATTCTGGAAGAAACCGTCCCCTTCGGCGGCGTGACCCTCCGTCTTTGTGATACGGCGGGACTTCGCGGCGGCGACGTGGACGTGGTGGAGCGCATCGGTATCGAGCGCGCCGAGGAGCGCCTTGCGGATGCGGAGCTGATTTTGGCCGTTTTCGACGGCTCTGCGGAGCCCACGGACGAGGATCTTGCGCTGATCGAGCGCCTTTCGGCTATGAAGGATCTCGTGATCCCCGTGGTGAGCAAAAACGACCTTGGTACGGGACGGATCGCGGCGCTTCTTGAGGAAGCCTTCGGCGCCTTCGTTTCCGTAACGGTGCGCGCGGAGCAGGGACTTTTGCCCCTTGAGGACGAGGTGCGTGCGCGCTTCCTTGACGGCACCCTTGACCTTCGTAACGATCCCGTGGTGGCCAGCGCCAGACAGTATGCCTCTGTCGCCCGTTCCCTTGAGGCGCTCGACGCGGCGCTTACCTCTCTTGACGGCGGCTTTGCCGAGGAGCTGTGTGCCGCCGATATTGAGCGCGCTATGCAGGCGGTTGGCGAACTGGATTCCCGTGCCGTCAGCGACGATATCGTTTCCAACATCTTCTCCCGCTTCTGCGTGGGAAAATAAGAATTCAAATTTTGATTTATCGGTGTCTTCACGGCGAGATTTTAAAGGCTTCTCCAAGATGGAGAAGCTCCCGCGTAGCGGGTGATGAGGGTGCGAAGGCTTATGGCACGCGGAATTGGCGCACACTCATCCGTCGCCTGCGGCGCCACCTTCCCTATCTT
>JAZLBM010000266.1:0-1514 GCA_045613705.1 Eubacteriales bacterium
AATGAAGCAGAGGTTGTCAAGCTTGTAGTGAGAAGCGAACATAGCCGCCTCCCAAACCTGACCTTCCTGGGATTCACCGTCGCCGAGGATAGCGTATGTACGGTAATCCTTACCGTCGATCTTAGCCGCGAGAGCCATTCCGCAAGCAGCGGAAACGCCGAGGCCGAGAGAGCCGGTGGTCATATCAACGCCGGGAGTGCCCTTCATATCGGGGTGACCCTGAAGGAAGGAACCAACCTGGCGGAGGTTCTTAAGCTCGTCCTTGGAGAAGAAGCCCTTCTCTGCAAGAGCGGCATAAAGTGCGGGAGCGGTGTGACCCTTTGAAAGCACGAGTCTGTCGCGGTCGGGGTTCTTGGGGTCAGCGGGGTTAACATTCATCTCCGAGAAATAGAGATAGGTCATAATGTCTGCGATCGAGAGCGATCCTCCGGGATGGCCCGATGCTGCTGCGTGTACGCCCTCAAGAATGCCAAGACGGATCTCTTTGGCGGTTTCTTTGAGCATCTGAAGCTTTGCGTTATCCATTTTTTCCTCCATAAGAGTAAATTTTTATTCCATTATATTATATAATAAAATCCCACGTTTGTCAATGGGGGATTTTATTTTTGTAGGGTTGAACAAAAACCAATCAAAAAGTGCGGATTATGTTTACAAAACGCAAAAAATGTGGTATAATAAGGTAATTAATATTGATATTCAATATCAATCACCAACGGAGGATAAGATGAAAAAGCAATCACTTTTCCGCTTTCTGCTCATCGCGTGCTTGATCGCGCTGACCGTGTCACTCGCATCCTGCGACGAAACCGTCACCCCGGCAGAAACGACCGCCGAAATTATCGAATCGGTCGAAACAACAATCGAACCCGAAACTACCGATATTCTTGAAACAACAGAAATTTCGGAAACCACCCAAGCACCTAAAACAACAAGTGTACCCGAAACCACCGTGGCGGTACATACGCACACTTGGAGCGCGTGGACCACGACTCTGAAATCCACCTGTACAGCAGAAGGTAAGCAAGAGCGCACCTGCTCTTGCGGAGAAAAGGAAAGCCAAACTTTGTCTGTTCTCGGACATACCGAGGTAATCGACAAAGCAGTTGCCGCAACTTGTACGAAGGACGGCGAGAGCGAGGGCAAGCATTGCTCGGTTTGCAAAGATGTTCTTGTCGCACAGGAAGTTGTAAAAGCCACGGGGCATACCTATGGCGAATGGGTCGTCACCACTCCCGCAACCTGCACGATAAAAGGCAGAGAGGAACGCAAATGCACTTGCGGCCAGAAGGAATGGCAAGCTATCGCTGAACTTGGTCATACCTATGGTGAATGGACTGTTACCAAATCCGCTACTTGCACAGCTAATGGCAGACAGGAACGTACTTGCAGCACTTGCGGCAAAAAGGAATATCAGTTTATTGATTCGCTTGGTCACAATTACGGCGAATGGACTGTGACTCAAGCAGCTACTTGTACTGTTAAAGGCAAGCAAGAAAGACTTTGCTCTTGCGGCA
>JAZLBM010000267.1:0-1997 GCA_045613705.1 Eubacteriales bacterium
CCCACCGATGCCGAGCTTGCCTGGGCGTGCGAGGTCGTGGAGGCGCACCCCGACCACCGCGTGATCCTATCCACCCACGCCTACCTCTTCCGCGACGGAACCACCCTTGACGAAAACGACGTATATCCGCCCCGCACCCCCGGCTCCGATAACGGCAAGAACAACGGTGACGATATCTGGGAAAAGCTTGCCGCAAAGTACGAAAACATCTTCCTCGTGCTTTCGGGACACGATCCCTGCTCGAACGTCATCGTGACGCAGACCAAAGGCGTTCACGGCAACGTGGTCACCCAGATGCTCATCGACCCTCAAGGCGTTGACGCCGCCGAGGGCGCTACGGGTCTTGTGGCGATGCTGTACTTCGGGGATGACGGCCGCACGGTATCGGTCGAGTATTACTCCACCGTCCGCGATCAGTTCTTTATGTCCACAAGCCAGATGGATATCACGGTGCCCGTCTACACCGTAGCCTCGGAGGAGCCCGAGGAGAGCGAGCGTGAAACCGAAGAGGAGGAGAGCCTGCCCGCAGGTGACGAGCAAACCGACACCGACACCGATGAGGACACCTTCCCCAAGGGCGCGTACGTTGCCATCCTTGCCGCCGTGCTTCTCGACTGCATCCTCGTTCCCATTCTCATTCGCAGAAGCAAAAAATCCAAAGAATAAAGAAAAGGCTCGGAGCCACGCTCCGAGCCTGATTTTTTTACAGCTTATAGACCCAACCGTAGGGATCCTCGCACTTGCCCCACTGGATACCCGACAAAGTATCGTAAAGCTTTGCGGTGACCTCGCCGATGGCGCCGCCGTTGATCTCGTATTCTACGTCCTCGTACATCAGCTTTCCGATGGGAGAAACGACAGCCGCAGTACCGCAGCCCCAGGCCTCCTCAAGGCGACCGGTCTTCATAGCGTCGACCAGCTCGTCAACCGAGAGAAGTCTCTCCTCCACCTCGTAGCCCATGCTCTTCAGAACCTCGATGCAGGACTTACGGGTGATACCGGGCAGAATGGAGCCGGTAAGGGCGGGGGTGACGATCTTGCCGTCAAGCTTGAACATAACGTTCATCGCGCCCACCTCTTCAATATACTTGCGCTCTACGCCGTCCAGCCAAAGCACCTGGGTGTAGCCCTTCTGCGCCGCACGCTCGCCCGCACGGGTGGAGGCAGCGTAGTTACCGCCGCACTTGGCGTATCCCGTACCGCCGCGCACCGCGCGAACGTCCTCGGACTCGATCATGATCTTAACGGGGTTGATGCCCTCCGCATAGTAGCTTCCGCTGGGAGAGGCGATGAGCATAAAGGTAGCGTGCGCAACGGTGTGAACGCCGAGGGTCTCGTCGTTACCGAACATAAAGGGACGAAGATACAGAGAAGTACCGAAGGACTTGGGAACCCAACGCTCCTCCAGCTTGACGAAGGTGGTAAGGATCTCCAGCATATCCTGCTCGTCAATGAGCGGAAGACACATACGGTCAGCCGAGGTGTTCATTCTCTTGATGTTCTCCATAGGACGGAACAGCTGAACGTTGCCCTCGGCGGTGCGGTACGCCTTCAAGCCCTCAAAGATCTCGGCACCATAGTGAAGCACGGTGGAGGCGGGATGAAGCGAAATGCTGCCAAAGGGAACGATGCGGGCGTCGTGCCAGCCGATGCCGCGGGTGTAGTCCATAATGAACATATGATCCGAGAAGGTCTTTCCAAAGCCCAGCTTGTCCTCGGACGGCATAATGCCGGGTGTGTTCGTTTTGGTGATTTTGATTTCCATATCGGTACCTCTTTTTGCCGCATTGCGGCAGGGATAAATTGTTATTGTTTATCATACCACACACCTAACCATCAAGTCAAGTGTTTACGGTAAATTTTGATTTGTCGAACTGTTTGAGATGTACAATAAAGGCTCCCTCCGGGAGGGAGCTGGCGCCGAAGGCGACTGAGGGAGCACGCGTGACAAAGCCTTTTGCGCCTTGGTATGGCAAGCGTTTGTCACTTGTACCGCA
>JAZLBM010000268.1:0-1571 GCA_045613705.1 Eubacteriales bacterium
CATAACACGCGCCGCTCTCTGCATACAGAAATACGCGCCCTTATAGTCCACGTTGACCATAAGATCAAACAGCTCCTCCTCGGTTTCAAGGAAAAAGGATTTCTTGGTCACGCCCGCATTGTTCACGAACAGATCCAGGCGATCGAACTGCTTCAGGAATTCGTCAAACAGATACTGCACGCCGCTATACTCGGCAAGATTTGCCTTGATAACTGCCGTTTTTCTTCCGAAATCGCGGCGAATGGCGGCGCAAACCTCCTCAGCACCCTCAGTGCTTCCATTGCAGTGAACTGCCACGTCATAGCCCGCTTTAGCAAGCTCGTAGGCAATTCCCTTTCCGATACCCGTGCCCGCACCGGTAACGATAGCCACCTTGCGGACGGGCGTCTCTTTGACCTCAGCCTTTCCAAGAACGATCTCGCGGCGACACAAATAAGGAGCACGGCCGCTTGCACCCACATCAAAGAGGAAGGTGCTGCCCGCCTCGGGATGCTCCGCTACCGACTGGTCGCGAAGAGACGAGGTCACGGCAAGCAGATTCAGCTTCTCTCCCACGAAGGCGGGACAACTGGTATAGGTCGCGCCCGTCTCCACCTTGTCCACGATCTCGCCCGTGGTGGGATCCAGGCACCAGACCGCCTTGCCGCCCCAAAGAGCGAACCAGATGCGCCCCTCGGTGTCAATACAGAGGCCGTCGGGCATTCCCTCTCCGTCGGGCACGCGGTAGACGTGTCTGCGATTTTCAAAGGTGGGAAAATCAAATGCGTCGATGGTCTTGGTAGCGGTGTCGCAATAGTACACCGTCTTGCCGTCAAGAGAAAAATCAATGCCGTTGGAAATGCGGACGTTTTCCACCACCCGCTCAAGACGACCGCCCTTAAGACGATACAGAACGGCGTGTCCATCCATTTCGATGGTACCCGCATAGAAGCATCCGTCAGGGCCCGCCTTGCCGTCATTGAAGCGAGCACCCGTTCCCTCCTCCTTGAGGCAGATCCGGTTGCCCTTTTCGTCGTAGATGCCGTCCTCCATAGCATAGAGATAACTGCCGTCCTCAAGCTGTGCCATACAGGTAGGCTTCTGGGGCATATTCTTCACACTGTAGTCACCGCTTGCGAGGTCAATGGTGATGACCTGGGCGGCATCAATATCTACCTGGCGCATCTTGCCCGCAAAGGCATCCCAATAGGGTCCCTCGCCAAGCAGACAGTTCTGTTTTCCGATCACTCGGTATTCTTTGTTACTCATACTTGCTCCGTATACTGCTTTGCCAGCGCCGCGAGCGCCACAAAGTCGCCGCTATCGATCAGTTTCTTGTTTACGATGTTGGAACCGATGCCAACACCCGAAAGCCCTGCGGAGAGGAACTCGCCAAGGTTCTTTTCGTTCACGCCGCCCACCGCCAGCATAGGAATGTGGGCAAGGGGCGCACGGATGGACTTGATATAAGAAAGTCCAAGGTCGCCCGCGGGAAACAGCTTGACGAAATCCGCGCCGTAGGCATAGGCCGTTGCCACCTCGGTGGGGGTCAACGCACCGGGAATGGAAACCGCGCCAAGGCGGCAAGTTTC
>JAZLBM010000269.1:0-2972 GCA_045613705.1 Eubacteriales bacterium
TATAACGCCGAAGAAAAGAGCTGGAGCTGGCAGGGCGGCGGTTATATGATGATCAAGAACGGCATGCTGGACGGCACGGCTATGAAGCCCTACGTTTATTCCTTTGACATCAAGGTGGACGGTGCCGTTTTGAAAAACGCGTCCAGCTCCGGCTACTGGCCTCTTATGACCTGGCAGAACAGCGGTGACGTGAATGCCTATCAAAACACCTACATTTCCATCGGCGCCACGGGCGACGGCGAGGATGCTCAGCTCTTCCTTGCTCTCCAAGGCGACTACTCCGCGAGCAAAGGCATTGACAACGCCGTTCACGTATTTGAGCGCGGACAGTGGTATAATATTGCCGTTGCCGTGAATCCTGCGACACCTACCGTCAGCGTCTACGTAGACGGCAAGTTTGTCGGCGCGATCCCCAATACCGGCATTACGCCCAACACCTCGTATGCGTCTACGATCATGCGTATGGGTGTCAACAGCGTTACCGGTCGCCACTATATACAGTACAATCTTCGCAACATAAAGCTGGTGAAGTCCGAGAGCGATACCTTCTACGATATCGTGCCCAACAATGAGCTGTTCTCCCTTCGCTACGACCGTTATCAGGCTACAAGCGAAAAGGTTGGTGCAAAGTCCACTCACTGCATAGGTACATTTTCCCATTATGGTTCCTCGTTGAAGGCCACGGGTGTTCACACCATGGCCGACGGTACCGTTTTCGGTATGCTGGAAAACACGGGCTACAAGCAGTTTTCCCTCTACTCCAACACGGAGAACAACAAGTACGCTCTTTCCGACAAGAAGTATGAGCTGAAGATGTCCTTTGCCGTGCCCGACACGGCGACGCTTCCCTCGGGCGGCGGCAATCTGATTCGTTTGTCCAAGCACCTGGATACGATCAAGAGTGAGAACCTGAAGTATTCGGGAACGGGTCAGTACGTGGCGTACGTCAAGAGCATGAGCAAATACCTCCCCCTGTATAAGAATGACGGCGTAACGCCTCTCACCTTTGTCAGAGCCTTTACGAACGGCATCCCCGAGAGCCTTTCCGAGGTTCGTATGATCATTGACGAGGGCAAGAATACCTACTCCGTTTACGTGGATAACGAGATCGCGTACTATCTGGATGCAAACGGCAAGCCTCAGCCCGCCAAGGATCTGACGATGCACCTGTCTTCGAGCAGCATCACGGGCAAGACCTACGGTCAGATCACGCGCGACGACATCGTTGCCGCGGGTCTCACCATTAACGAAAACAGTATGTACGATTGCCATTACGTCCGCATTCTTCGTGATCTCCCTCAGACGGCCCTTGAGGAATTCTCCGTCACCGTCATTCCCGACAGCAACGTTGAGTTTGTGGGTGTTCAGGAGCGAATTGACGCCGAGAACGATCGATTTGACGTTCGTTTCATCGCCGGTATTGACGACATCTACGTTCCCGGTCTTGGCTTCAGCGTTGAGGCATTTGTAAACGGCAGCTCCCGCGGAACAGAGGATATTCTTATCAATCACGCCTACGATTCCCTTCAAGCGGCGGGCGACAGCGTTTTCGCATATGAGTTTGCCGAGGGCGCCTACCTGACTGCCTTCAGTGTGGTCGGTATTGATCTCACCGGCAACGCGTCCGATATCTACACCTTCAAGGTAACGCCTTATACGGTAGACGTGAACGGTCAAAAGGTGAGCGAGAGCGAGTCCCGCATCTTCAAGTATAACGGCTGCGGCGTTTGCGTAGACAACGGACGCCCCAAGGAGTTTGATCCCAAGGATTTTGAGGCTCTTACTACCTCCCCCGTCATTCTGGAGCTGACGCAGAAGGCCGCAAGTGCCGCCGGTGACTACGCGGACTTTTACGTGTATACCCGTTGCTCCGACCCCTCGGGACGGTATTACGTTCGTTACAGATTCCAGTATTGCTATAACACCGAGACCACGAACAAGACCGACTCGGGCACCAATATTGAGTCCTTCCGCGTGGTTGCGGCAGAGCTTGTCAAGCTGAATTCGATCGACGAGAGCTCCTTGTCTTATACCAAGCTTCATAACCTTCTCAGCTCCGGCGAGATCTCCCTTGCGATCAAGGAGTACGAGTATGATTCTACGGTAGTCGGCAACGGCATTGGCGACTTCTGCGGCGGCTTCCACGGTGACGAGCACCTCGTCGTAGTGGACGGTGTGGATCAGATCTTCCTGAAGGCAGACGGTGTTTCCTACGTGCCCGGTGCCGTAAATGCTATCGTGCAGTGCGAGACTGTGACCCTTGAGGAAACTACCCTCCTTGACAAATGGGCGCTTCCCGCGGGTAGCGACGGACAGTTCGCAAAGCACGAGCAGGTCTTCACCCTTACCGACGACGGCATGAAGATCGACCGCAAGGTCACCTGGCTTGCCGACGAGTTTGTCATCGACACCGCTTATCCTATGATGTTTACCCTTCTTCGTGTGGACAAAGGAACTCCTATTTGCGAGATCGTTGAGAGCTTTGACGCAAACGGCATTTCTCTTGGCAAGGAGACCTTTGAGCTTGTGAACGATAAGCAAACCGGCCACCTGTCGAACGCCAACCTCCGTCAGGTGCGCTTCAGCAGTGCTACCAGCGGCATCTCCGCCGTGGCCGGCTTCAGCATTGGCGAAAGCAATCAGGGCAATCTTGGCAACCCCTACATTGCCTACCGCACGGCCGTCGCGGGCGGATCGGGTGACAACAAGCTTTACATTCCTATGGCGGGCAGCGTTCCCTTCGACGTTCAGTACACCGAGGACGGCAAAACCAAGGCCAGAAGTAAGGCCGTCGAGGGCGAGATCTGGGAGATCAGCACCTATTATAACATCGACTACGTGAAGCCCAACAACTAATTCTATAAACCCTCAAGGGGGCGCGGACGCGCCCCCTTGTTTTTTTGCATAATTTTGAAAGGGAAATTGATGTTTGTCGGTACGTTCAAATTTTAGTTTGAACGAGACGGAGTAAG
>JAZLBM010000270.1:0-22006 GCA_045613705.1 Eubacteriales bacterium
GGAGGCCATCGACGACCGTATGGAGGAGGGGCTCTCCGAGGAAGAGGCGGTTGCCGCCCTTGGATCCATCGACGACATCGTCACCGAGATCCTCGGTAGCGTTCCCCTCACCCGAATCGTGGCAAAGAAGATCAAGCCTCGTCGCCGTCTTTCGGCGTGGGAGATCGTGCTCATTGCCGTAGGCGCTCCTATCTGGATCTCGCTTTTGGCCGCTGCTTTCGCAGTCGTCATCTCCGTTTATGCCTCCCTTTGGGCGGTCGTCTTCTCCCTGTGGGCGGCAGAGGGTTCGTTTATCGCCTCGTCCCTGGGCGGTATCGGCGCAGGCATCGCACGCCTTGCTCTCGGCAACGTCGCTGAAGGTCTCTTTCTGCTTGGCGCAGGCGTTCTTCTGGTCGGCCTTTCCATCCTCTTCTTCTATGGATGCAAGCTTGCGACTAAGGGAATCGTGCTTGCCACCAAGAAGCTGGCAATTGGCATCAAGAAATTGTTTATCAGAAAGGAGAAGACCGCATGAAGCATTGGATCATCATTGCCGTCGCTCTCGTCTTGATCGGCGCGGCCATTACGTTTACTGCCCTGTGCATGGCAAAATGGGACTTTCGGAATTTTGACAATACGATCCACGAGACCGTGACGCACGAGCCCGCGGGTGACCTTCAGAACATTTCGATCTCCTCCTCCGAGGCGGACGTTATCCTGCGCCCCGCAGAGGACGGAACGCTCCGCGTCGTCTGCCAAGAAAATGTCAAAGTACCGCACACCGTTACCCTCGTCGACGGTACGCTTACGGTAAAATCCGTGGATAACCGCGCGTGGTACGACCATATTCAGGCGTTCTCCTTTGACACCCCCAAAATCACCGTCTATCTGCCCGACGACGCGTACGGAGACCTCGCTCTGCAAGGTTCTACGGGCGACGTGGATATTCCCTCGACCTTTTCCTTCGCATCCATCACCGTTCAGCGCTCCACGGGTGACGTAATCTGCCGCGCCTCCTCCGAAACGGGCATCACCATCTCCGTGTCCACGGGCGACATCCTCCTTATGAATGCGACCGCAAGCGAGATCGCCCTCCGCACCACCACGGGCGACATGGGGCTGAGTATGGTAAACTGCTCCGGCCGCGTAGCTCTTGACGTCGACACGGGTGACGTGACCGCAACCGACCTCCGTTGCGGCTCATTCTCCTCAGAAGGAACAACGGGAGACGTGGAGCTCACCCACGTGATCGCATCGCAGACAATGCGTCTGTCCCGCTCCACAGGCGACATAGAGCTTGAGGGCTGTGACGCGGCGGAACTCTTTATTGAAACCGACACGGGCGACGTGGATGGCTTCCTTCTCTCACCGAAAGCCTTCCTCGCCGAAAGCGCCTCGGGCTCGGTTAAGGTTCCCCCCTCTGCCACGGGCGGTCGATGTGAGATCCTCACGAACACCGGAGATATTTTTCTCCAAATCCAAAATTAACCTCCTTCCCCGCTTTTTTAAGCGGGGATTTTTTATAAATCTATTGACATTTCCCCTGCGGCGTGATAAAATAACAATCGATATATAACAATTGCTATATTTGGAGGACACATATGCCACCCAAGGTAAAGATCAGCAAAGAAAGGGTCATCGAAGCCGCCATCTCCCTTGTGAGAAGCGGAGGGGCAGAGGCGATCAATGCGCGCACACTTGCCGCCACCCTGGACTGCTCCACCCAGCCCATCTTCTCCAATTTTGAGACTATGGACGATTTGCAAAAGGCAGTGCTTGAGAGAGCGCACAACGTCTATATGGACTTTTTGAAGAAGGAAGCGGAAAGCAAGCAATATCCCGAGTACAAGGCCTTCGGAATGGCCTATATCCGCTTTGCCAGAGAGGAAAAGGAGCTTTTCAAGCTTCTTTTTATGTGCGACCGAAAGGGCAATCCCCTGCCCACCACCGAGGATTTTGACGCTTCCGTCGAGATCATAATGAAAACCGTAGGGCTTTCCCGTGAGCGAGCAACGCTGATGCATCTGGAAACGTGGACGTCGGTTCACGGCATTGCCACCATGTTCGCCACCTCCTTTTTAGAGCTGGATTGGGACCTTGTCTCCCGAATGCTATCCGACGTATACCAAGGCATCCGCGCAAGACACATTTCGGAGGAATCGTAATATGATCGCTATCAAAACAGAAAATTTAACCAAGCGCTATCGCGACGTGATTGCGGTAGACCGCTTATCCCTTGAGATCCGCGAGGGTGAGCTGTTTGCCCTTCTTGGCGTAAACGGCGCGGGCAAGACCACCACCATCAAGATGCTTTCTTGCCTGACCCGTCCCACGGAGGGAGACGCCCTTCTTCTTGGCAAAAGTATTTGCCGCGATACCGCCGACGTCAAATCCGTAATTGCCGTATCGCCTCAGGAAACGGCGGTGGCACCCGGACTTTCCGTAAAAGAAAATCTGGAGCTGATCTGTGGTGTTCACGGCTTTTCGAAGGAGAAACGAAGCAAAAAAATTGCCGAGCTGACTTCTCTTTTGGGACTTGAATCGGTCATATCCAAAAAGGCGGGCAAGCTGTCGGGCGGCTGGCAACGACGCCTCAGCATCGCCATGGCCCTCATCAGCGAGCCCAAGATCCTGTTTCTTGACGAGCCCACCTTGGGTCTTGACGTCCTTGCCCGAAGCGATCTTTGGGATATGATCCGCGCCCTTCGCGGCAAGGTGACCATCATTCTGACCACCCACTATATGGAGGAGGCAGAGGCCCTCTCCGACCGCATTGCCATCATGAAGGACGGCAAGCTTCTGACTGTGGGAACCGCTGAGGAGATCAAGCGGCTCGCCGGCACCGAACGGTTTGAAGAAGCCTTTATCCGCATCGTAAAGGAGGGAACAAAATGAAAATGCTTACCTTTGCGGGGCGCAATTTCAAGGAGATCATGCGCGACCCCTTAAATCTCTCCTTCCTCTTTGGCTTCCCCGTTGTGCTGATGCTTTTGCTCAGTGCCATTCAAGCCAACATTCCCATAAATATGTTTGAGATCGGACACCTTTCCCCCGGTGTCACGGTGTTTGGTCTCACCTTTTTGACGTTGTTTTCGGCAACTCTCATCGCCAAGGACAGACAAAGCAGCTTCATGCACCGTCTGTATACCACCCCCATGACGCCCGCGGATTTCATTCTCGGATATACCCTTCCCCTCGTCCCCATCGCCCTCATAGAAGGCGTGGCAAGCTACGCCGTGGCTCTCCTTCTGGGGCTTCCCGTAAGCATCAACATCCTGCTCGCCATCCTCCTGCTGCTCCCCATTGCGCTTTTGTACGTGGGAATCGGTCTTCTTTGCGGAAGCGTTTTGAACGACAAGCAGGTGGGCGGCATCTGCGGTTCCCTTCTCACCAACCTTTCCGCCT
Source organism: Eubacteriales bacterium (assembly GCA_045613705.1). Classification (GTDB taxonomy): domain Bacteria; phylum Bacillota; class Clostridia; order Oscillospirales; family CAG-272; genus RGIG8775. The sequence goes on from JAZLBM010000270.1 coordinate 3,385, forward strand.
GGCTTTCGGGCATCTGGTTTGATTTGGAGCTTGTAGGTGACGCGTTTGAGAAGGTGGCCTATGCGCTCCCCTTCGTGCATGCGGTCGAGCTGGAGCGCGCCGTCATTTCAGGAAATTTTGGTGGGATCCTTCCTCATCTTGCTTGGGTGCTCGGATATGCCTTGATTTTGCTCCTTGCGGCCGTTCTTCTTTTCCTCAGACAAATGAAAAAGCAATAATTGGACATACTACAGGCAGACGGGCTTTTCCGTCTGCTTTTTTCACCCGCAAAAAACACAAATAATGGAATTTTTTAACAAAAAATGTAAGAAAAATCGATACAAATCTCTTGCATTTTCATTCTCTTTGTGATATAATATATGCCGTGATATTTTGGAGTTATTTGATTTCGACCCATCGATGTCATATATCTACTCTCTTCGCAGAGATCTTCTGCGGTACTCGGTGCCATTGAGCAACGAGTAGAAAGGAAGCAAGCTATGGAAAAGAAAGAGCGCAGAGTCGGCACAGTTTCAAGAGGTATCCGCTGTCCCATCTTCCGTGAGGGCGATAACCTTGCCGAGGTCGTTACCAATAGCGTACTGGAGGCCTCCGAGATCGAAGGCTTTGAATTGAACGATCGCGACGTCATCTCCGTCACCGAGTCGGTTGTGGCACGTGTTCAGGGCAACTACGTATCCGTTGAGGATATTGCCGCTGACGTAAAGGCCAAGCTTGGCGGTGAAACGGTTGGCGTTATCTTCCCCATTCTCTCCCGTAACCGTTTTGCAATCTGCCTTCGCGGTATCGCAAAGGGCTGCAAGAAGGTCGTTCTTATGCTCAGCTATCCCTCCGACGAGGTTGGAAACGCGCTGATCTCCTTGGATCAGGTTGACGCGGCGGGCATCAATCCCTATAGCGACGTGCTTACCCTCGAGCGCTACCGTGAGCTGTTCGGCGAGAACAAGCATGAGTTCACGGGTGTAGACTACGTTGCTTACTACGGCGACCTCATCAAGTCCTGCGGCGCTGAGGTTGAGATCGTATTTGCCAACCACGCAAAGACCATTCTCAATTACACCGATTGTATTATCAACTGTGATATCCATACCCGTGCTCGCACCAAGCGCATCCTGAAGGAAGCCGGTGCCAAGGTGGTTTGCGGTCTTGACGATCTGATGACCGCCCCCGTAAACGGAAGCGGATATAACGAAAAGTACGGACTTCTTGGTTCCAACAAGTCCACCGAGGATAGCGTAAAGCTCTTCCCCCGCGAGTGTCGCGATCTGGTGCTTGACATTCAGGCTCGCGTTCTTGCGGCTACCGGCAAGCATGTTGAGGTTATGGTTTACGGCGACGGTGCCTTCAAGGATCCTCAGGGTAAGATCTGGGAGCTGGCTGACCCGGTCGTTTCCCCCGCCTTCACCGACGGTCTTGTAGGAACCCCCAACGAGCTGAAGCTGAAGTACCTTGCCGATAACGACTACAAGAATCTGTCGGGTGACGCGCTGAAGGAGGCTATCTCCGCAAGCATCCGCGCCAAGAACGACAATCTCGTTGGTAATATGGCATCCCAGGGCACCACGCCCCGTCAGCTGACCGACCTGATCGGTTCTCTGTGTGACCTGACCTCGGGATCCGGTGACAAGGGTACTCCCGTGGTTCTCGTTCAGGGCTATTTCGACAACTACACCAACTGATTCATAGGTTTTTAAGGGAAACTTCGCTTGAAGTTTCCCTTTTTTCTTGACAATCACGGGAAAAGCCTCTATAATGAAGGTAATCTAAGATATGGAGTAAAGTTATGAATCAACGTTTATTTGACTATATTGCCGCCTCTCCCACCGCCTATCACGCGGTATCTCACACCGCCGCTATCCTTCGCGCGAAGGGCTACACCGAGCTTTGCGAGGCAAACGCCTGGGAGCTTGAGGCAGGCGGATGCTATTTCGTGACAAGAAACGGCTCCTCCCTCATCGCCTTCCGCGTGCCCGAGGGAGATTTCAGCGGCTTTATGATGACCGCCGCCCACGGCGACAGCCCTTGCTTTAAGATCAAGGAGAACGGCACGCTTGCCGATCCCCATTACGTGCGCCTTTCCACCGAAAAATACGGCGGAATGCTGTTCGCGCCTTGGATGGACAGACCGCTGTCTGTGGCAGGTCGCGTCACCGTCCGCACCGAGAACGGACTTGCAGTCAAGACGGTTGACCTTGCCCGTCCCGTCGCTATCATTCCAAACGTGGCCATTCATATGAACCGCGCCGCAAACGACGGTATGAAGTACAATCCCGCCGTGGATATGCTTCCCCTTGTCAGCACCGATAAGGATACCTCTCTGATGACACAGATCGCAGAGGCCGCAGGCGTGGATCCCTTGGATATCGTCACCACCGACCTCTTCGTTTACGCCCCCGACCGCGGCGTGGAGTGGAACGATCTCATCTCCGCTCCCAGACTTGACGACCTGCAATGCGCCTTTGCCTCCCTCGTAGCCTTCACCGAGGCAGATAAGGCAAGCAACCTGCCCGTCTACTGTCTCTTTGATAACGAAGAGGTGGGAAGCGAAACCAAGCAGGGTGCGGCGTCCACCTTCCTTTTCGACGTGCTGACCCGCATCGTCACCGATCCCGTGACCTACCGCCAAAAGCTTGCCGCAAGCTTCCTTGTATCCTGTGACAACGCCCACGCGGTGCATCCCAACCATCCCGAATATTCGGACAAAAACCACAGCGTATATATGAACGGCGGCGTGGTCATCAAGTACAACGCCAACCAAAGATATACCACCGACGCGGTATCCTCCGGACTCTTCCGTCTCGTCTGCGAGAAGGCGGGCGTGCCCGTGCAGGAATACGCCAACCGCGCCGATATGCCGGGCGGCTCTACCCTCGGCAATATTGCCAACACCCACGTTTCGCTCAACACCGTCGATATTGGTCTTGCCCAGCTTGCTATGCACTCTGCCTTTGAAACGGCGGGCGCACGTGATACCGCCCATATGGTAAACGCGCTCAAGCAGTTCTTTGAGACTTCCCTTGCCATGGAGCGCGACGGAAGCTACCTTCTGAAATAAAAAGCGAATCAAAAAAACCGCGACCTCACGGTCGCGGTTTGTTTTTTGTTTATGCGTTTACGTATTCTACGAAGCGGTCAAATGCCGCCTTGCCTGCATCGTCGCGCTTGTATACGCCCGCATCCTCAAGCACGCGGGTGAAGGTCTTGCCGATCTCGCCCTCAATGATACCGCGCACATTGTCTGCGGTAAACTCGTACTTGTCGGCAAAATTTGCAAGCCACTCGGCGTGCTTCTCGATCTCGGGGATCGCCTTCACGTCCTTGCCCGTAAGGATCGCATCGCACAGAAGCCCGATCTCGTCCTTCAGACGGGACGGCAGCACCGCAAGACCCATAACCTCGATAAGACCAATGTTCTCCTTCTTGATGTTGTGAAGCTCACTATGGGGATGGAATACGCCGAGGGGATGCTCCTCTGTGGTGATGTTGTTGCGAAGCACCAGATCCAGCTCGAACTTGCCCTCCTTCATACGGGCAATGGGGGTCACGGTATTGTGAGGCTCGCCGTCGGTCTCGGCAAAGATAAAGGCCGCCTCGTCGGTATAACCGCGCCAAGCCAAAAGGATCTTATCGGCAAGAGTCACAAGACGCTCCTTGTCGGTGCCGCGAAGACGAATGACCGACATAGGCCACTTGACGATGCCCGCCTCGATATCCTCAAAGCCGCGGAAGGTCACGCTCTTCTCAACAGGTGCTTTTTCCATCGCGAAGGTGTAATGACCGCCCTGCATATGGTCGTGAGAGAGGATCGAGCCGCCTACGATGGGCAGATCGGCATTGGAGCCGAGGAAATAGTGGGGGAAGAGGTCCACGAAGTCAAGCAGCTTCACGAAGGTGGAGCGGTCGATCTTCATAGGCGTATGCTCGCCGGAAAGGGCAATGCAATGCTCGTTGTAGTATACGTAGGGAGAATATTGCAGGTACCACTGCTGACCCGCTATGGTCATGGGGATCTGACGGAGGGTCTGACGGGCGGGCTTGCCCGCGTTGCCTGCATAGCCCTCGTTTTCGTGGCACAAAAGGCACTTGGGATAACCGCTCTGCGGAAGGAGCTTGGCGGCGGCAATGGCCTTGGGATCCTTCTCGGGCTTGGAGAGGTTTACGGTAATATCAATGTCGCCGTATTCCGATGCGGTCTTCCACTTCAGATCCTTACAAACGCGGTAGCGGCGAATATAGTCACTGTCGCACGCCAATTTGTAAAAATAGTCGGTAGCCGCCTCGGGAGAGGTAGCATACAGCTCGTCAAATTTTCTGATCACCTCGGAGGGACGGGGCATAAGCATACCCATCACGGAGGTATCAAGCAGGTCGCGATAGACCACGCTGTCCTCGCAAAGACCGACCTCCACGGCATAGTCGCAAATTGCGCCGAGAATCGCCTCCAGCGAAGTCTCGCGTGTATGAGCCTCGGGCGCAAAATCAGAAAGCTTCAGCACCTCAAGCACACGGTTGGTAGCATATACGTGGTCGGCGGCTTCCACAAGACCCGCCTCTTCGGCGTATGCGATCAGATCCTCTACGGCATTACAAATATTCATCGTTCTTTCCTTTCGGGGGGAGTTTTACCCTTCTATTATAGCACGGGTCACCCGTAATGTCAAAGAATATTGAAAAATCCATTGAATATTTTTTCAAAATATGATACAATATTTTGAAACGATCTATTTTAAGTGAACGCCAAGAGAGGTTTATTATGCTGGTAAATTACTTAACCGAAAGCTTCTTCCCCTTGAATTCCGTAGGCTACTATGCCGTGCATGCCGTGGGCATCCTGCTTTGTATCGCTCTTCCCTACCTTTTGGGAAGCTTAAATTTCGCTATTATCATTTCCAAGCTCTTCTTCCACGACGATATCCGCAAATACGGTAGCGGAAACGCAGGCACCACCAATATGCTCCGCACCTACGGCAAGCTTCCCGCCGCCGCCACCCTTCTTCTTGATATGTCCAAGGGCGCGATTTCTGTGCTTCTCGGTCTTCTGATCCTCGGCACGGGCGTCTACACCGATGCAGGATACACCAGTGTATTCTCGGGCACTTATATCGCGGGCCTTTTCGCGATTCTCGGCCATATGTTCCCCTGCTTCTACCGCTTCAAGGGCGGTAAGGGTGTTGCCACCACCGCCGTGGTCGTGCTCTGCACAAACCCCTTCCTCTTCGCCATTCTGCTTCTTGCATTCATCATTATCGTCGCGGGCTCAAAGATGATCTCCTTGGGCTCCGTTATGTGCATGCTTCTGTACCCCGTGCTTATGGCGCGCCTTGCCGCGGAGCAGCCTCAGGGTATTCTGATCTCCTTCCTCATCGCGGCGCTGGTCATCTTTATGCACCGCTCCAACATCAAGCGCATCTGGGAGGGCAAGGAATCCAAGCTTTCCTTCAAGAAGCACGCCAAAGTGCCCGCCTCCGACGCCAACGACGACAAAAACGCCAAATAACATCCGAAAGGAACGACAATGGAACAGAACAATTCCACCCCTATGGGGGAGCTGATACAGATTATAATCCTCTCTGCCGAGCGAGGCGCTCTCAAAAAGGTCACCCTCTCCAAGCCCACGGACAAAACTCTGCTCCGTGCCGTGCTCACCGTAAAGCGCATTGGTGAGCGGCGGATGCTCCAGCTGGAGCGCTTCCTTGTGGACAACAAGGCTACCCACAAGAATTTTGCTTTGGATGACAAGGAGACGCTTTCCGATCTGCTTGACGGCTTCCTGCAGGTGAACGTTATCACCACGGCAGGCGACTGCGAGCGCAAGCGCTCAAAGTCCGGCACAGAGACCCTTCTCGGAAGCAAAAAACTGCTTACCGCTCTCACCGCGGGTGACGTGGAAACCGTCCCCGACAAGAAGAACGACAACGAAAAGTCTTATATTTTAAGCGGCGACGAGCCCTTTTTGAAGCTTCTTGGCGTCAGCGACAAAAACGGTCGCGTATATGACAAAAAGCGAGCCAAATTCCGTCAGATCAACCGCTTTCTCGAGCACATCCGCGACGTTTCCAAGCATCTTCCCAAGGAAGGAACGCTCTACGTTTGCGATCTTTGCTGCGGAAAGAGTTATCTGTCCTTTGCCGCTTATCATTATCTTCGTGTGATCCTCGGTCGCGACGTGGTTATGCGCGGCGTGGATCTCAAGCCCGACGTGATCGAATACTGCAACGGCGTCTCGGAGATGCTGGGCTTTGACACCCTCGAGTTTCTCTGCGGCGATATTGGTAAATATACCCCCGAATTTTCGCCCTCTCTCGTGATCTCGCTTCACGCCTGCGACACCGCCACCGATCTGGTGCTGGAAAACGCCACGCGCTGGGGTGCCAAGGTCATTCTGTCCACACCCTGTTGCCATCACGAGCTCAATCACACCATCAACTGCCCCGCCCTTGCTTTTGTCACCGAGCATTCTATGCTCCGCCAGAAGCTTTGCGATGCGGCCACCGATGCCCTGCGCTTAAAGCTTCTTGAGGCGAACGGTTATGCCGTCGATGCGCTTGAGCTTATTGACCCCGAGGAGACCCCCAAGAACATTATGCTTCGCGCCATCAAGAAGAATGACGGCACCACCCCTGCCGCCAAGCGCGCCATGGAAGAATATCTTGCCGCCCGTCGCTTCCTTCTCGGCGGAGGCAACCTATGATCTATCACAACGCGGTCAAGCGGATCCTGTCCGCCCCCGCGGAATGCGACCGCCGCTCGGCGGAGCGCTATTCTCTGTTGTTTCGCACGCTGAAATTGAATCTCCGCGGACTTTCTCCCATCAAGATCCTCGGCGAGTCCGGCAAAAGCGCCTGTGCCGCTATGCTGAGCCACGCGCTCACCGCCGCAGGGTATAAAACGGGAACGGTCACCACGCCTTTTTCTCACGGCATGAACGAGTGCATCGCCGTAGACGGCAAGCCCATCTCGCTTGATGACTTTGCCGATTGTGTGAGCCGCGTTCTCGCGGCGGTCTCCGCCGTAAGCACCGCCCTTCGTGAGCTTTCCTTTCCGCTTGCCGACGAAGAGCGGGACGGACTCTCCGAGGAGCAAAGGGCTTTGTATGCCTACCGTATGGGCGCCGAGGACTTCTCTCTTTCATCGGATGAGATTTTGTTGGCCTCTGCTTTTCTCGCCTTTGTGGAAAGCGGTTGTCAGCTTGCCGTGATCGAGGTGCCGACGGGCATCCGAGGTCAAGCCTATCAAGCACTGCAAAATCCGCTTCTCAGTGTGATCACAAGCACCGAAAGCGCCGAGATAGCCGCGTCGGTCTGCTCTGTCCTTGACAGACGGTCGGGCGAGGTAGTCTCCGCTCTGCAGGAGCGGGAGGTTGCCCGTATGATATCCGACCGATGCGCCGCCATCAACTGCCGCCTCACGTCCCCCATTAAAAAGGACTTTTATCTGACCGAGCTTGCCGCAGGACGCCTTAGTATGTTCTATCGCGGTGTTCAGTACGCCCTCAACACAGGCGCGGAATATCAAGCGATCAATCTGCTGACGGTGATCGAATCCCTGTCCGCCTTAAAGCGATGCGGACTCGCAACAGATCCCGAACGCGCATCCTTCCAGCCCCTTTACGGAAGTGCCGGCGTCCCCTTGCAGTTTGCCTTCGTGTCCCTGTTCCCTACCATTCTCACCGATTTCGCCGATTCTTCCTCTCGCTTCGCCGCGTTTTCGAGGAGTCTTTCCTATCACGATAGCTTGAAACACGGTACGATCATGCTTCTTGCCGAGGAATCTGAAATGAGTGACGAGACGCTCCGCGAAATCCTTGTCGGGCATAGTCTCCCGACGGAGAATATCGTGAGAAGCAATATGTCAAGCATTCCCAAAACCGTGAAGCCGATTGTAAAGGCGCTCCAAGGTGACAGTATTCTCCTGATAACCGGCTCGCGCCCCTTCGTTTACGAGGCGCACCGCGCCCTCATCGGGCTTCTCCCATAACAAAAAAGGACGGAAAACCCGTCCTTTTCTTATTTTTTACAAAGCTCAACAAAATTCTCAAAGAATTTTCTTTCGATCGGGTCACCGCGACGGAAGGACTGCTCGGGATGCCATTGGATAGCGAAGATCTTGTGCTCCCGATCCTCAATCGCCTCGATCACGCCGTCGTCGCGGTGTTTAGCCACTACGCGGAAGTTGGGCGCAAGCTTATCGATCGCCCAATAATGATAGGAATTGACGTTTGCCTCGGTTTTTCCAAACACGTCATACACAAAGGAATCCTTTTCCACGGTAATGGGGTGGAACTTTTCTTCGTCCTGATGGGGCGGATAATGGATCTTTGCAATGGTGCCGCCAAAGAAAATATTCAAGGCCTGCTGTCCGTGGCAAATGCCGAAAATCGGCTTACCTGCCGCCAGGAAGAGCTCGATCAGCCGCTTCTCCACGGCATATTCGTCCACGCGTTGGGGGGGATCCAAGGGTGCTTCGCCGTAGTACTTGGGATCGATGTCCTTGGCGCTTCCGGGAATGATCAGGCCGTCACAAACCGACGCCAGCCACTCACAGTCGCGACCCGTGATCACCGAAACAAGCTCACACCCCGTCTCCATAGCCATTCTGTAATATTCGTCAAGAATATAGAAATGTCTGTCAAAATGGTCGTCGCTTGGGATCTGCTTTTCTCTGAATACGACTGCCAGTCTCATCATTGTCTCCTTAACCCAGCATCTTCTCAAGGATCTGCCAGAAGCGCTCCGCACTTGCGATATTCATACGCTCGGTGGGAGAATGAAGCCCCAGCGTCTCGGGACCAATGGAGATCATATCCATATCGGGAACCTTTGCGCGGATAAGACCGCACTCAAGACCTGCGTGAATGATAATGGGCGTGGCTTCCTTGCCGAAGAGGGTGCGGAAGGTAGCAAGATACGCCTCACGAAGGGGCGACTCCTTCTCATAATTCCAGCCGGTATAGCGGCTGTGATGCTCTGCCTTACCGCCTACGGCAAGTGCCAGCGCATCGAAAACACGAATGGTATGGTCGATTCTCGCCTCAATGGTGGAACGGGACAGGAAGGAAAGGGTGATGCTCTCCCCTGCCGTCTCGATCACGCCCAGGTTGGACGACCACTCAACAAGCCCCTCTGCATCGCGACTCATCTCGATAACGCCGCAGGGCGCGTTACAAATAGCCGCAAGAATGCGCGCGGAAAGCTCCTCGCTCCATACGGGCGCGTTCTCACACGCACTAACCTTGCAAAGGAACTCCCCATCTGCCGCCGCAAGCTCTGCGGCGATATTTTTTGCTTCCGCCTTTGCAATTTCCATTGCGCGAGCACCGTTCTCCACCACGAGAATCGCGGTACAGTCACGGGGAATGGCATTGTCCTTGGAGCCGCCCTTGATGGATGCGATCGAAAGGGGCATTTCTGCGCGGATAGCAAGAAGGATACGACCCATCAGACGGTTGGCGTTGGCAAGTCCCTTGTTGATGTCCTCACCCGAATGACCGCCGCAAAGACCCGAAAGGCTGATGCAAAGAGCATCTCCCGTCTGTGCCGCCCTTGCACCGGAAAGGGTGATCTCGCTTCTCACGCCACCGGCGCATCCGCAAACCACCTCGGCCTCGCTTGCGCTGTCAAGATTGAGCATTCTGCGCGCGCTTACCTTGGAAAAGTCAAAAGCGATCGTGCCGTTCATACCCGTCTCCTCGCTGGTGGTAAACAGACACTCAAGAGCGGGATGAGAGGCAAGAGCACCGTCCAGCATCGCCATCATAGCCGCAACGGCAATACCGTCGTCAGCACCGAGGGTGGTTCCCTCAGCGGCAAGCCAGCCGTCCTTCACGTAAAGCTTCAGGGGATCGCGAAGGAAATCGTGATCCGATTCGGGAAGCTTCTCACACACCATATCGGTGTGTCCCTGCAAGAGCATCGGCTTCTCGCCCTCGCGTCCTGCCGTTCCTGCCTTTTTGATCAGTACGTTATTCTCTTCATCGCGGTAAAAGTCAAGGCCTCTCTCCTTGGCAAAGGCGCAAAGATAGTCGGCAATTTCCTTTTCGTTACCCGATCCGTGAGGAATCTTGCAGATCTCCTCAAAATAATGAAACATAAGGGGTGCAATATTGCTGTTTACGATCGACATACTGTTTTCTCCAATTCAAATTTATCCATAAGAAGTTCTGTCCGCAAAGGCAAAAAACTCTGCGCTTGGCGGACAGACCGTGCTTTATTTTCAAAGGCGCTTTCTGCGCTCACGGGCAAGATTGAGAGTTCCCTCCTCGCGCGAGGAAAGATCGTCAAGAAGCGCACCGGTACCAAGAGCCACGCAGGAAAGCGGATTCTTTGCCACACGGGTGGGAAGACCCGTGGTCTTTTCCACAAGACGATCCAGACCGCCAAGCATACTGCCACCGCCCGTCATCACGATGCCGTTGGCAAGAATGTCCTTTACAAGCTCGGGGGGCGTACGGGCAATGACCGAGCAAATGGCGTCGAGAACCGCCGTCAAGGGCTCCATAAGAGCCTCAAGCATCTCGCGGGAGGAAAGCGTCACGTTCTCGGGCATTCGGGTCTTAATGCTCCGCCCCTTGACCGTGATGGTCTTCTCTTCGCGGCTCTCATATACCATACCGATGGCGCGCTTGATCTTTTCCGCCGTAGCATCTCCGATCAAAACGCCGTATTTATGGCGCACGTAGCGCATAATGGCATCGTCAAAGGTGTCGCCCGCGATCTTGATGGACTCGGACACCACAACGCCGCCAAGCGACATCACGGCAATGTCGGTGGTACCGCCACCGATATCCACTACCATCTTACCGTTGGGGGCGGAAATATCCAGTCCCGCACCGATGGCCGCCGCCACAGGCTCCTCCACAAGGAAGGTCTGGCGAGCACCCGCCTGGGTCGCCGCATCAATCACGGCACGCTCGTCCACCTCGGTGGCTCCCGAGGGGATGCAGATCATTACGCGCGGCTTGATCAGCATATTGCCGCAGGCACGGCTGATAAAATACTGTACCATCTGAAGCGTAACGTTATATTTGCTGATAACGCCCTCCCGAAGGGGACGAACCACCTCAAGATTATCGGGAACGCGACCAAGCATCTTCTGGGCTTCCTTACCTACCTTTTTGATCTGCTCGGTCTCCTTGTCCACAACGACGACAGAGGGCTCCTGCAAAACGATGCCGCGCCCTTTAATATAGACCAGAACACTTGCCGTACCGAGGTCAATGCCGATATCGGTACTCATGAGTCCCGTTCCTATCCTTTCCAAGATTTTTCCTGCCATGTCGTGTTACGCTCTTTTCTTTGATACTCTATTTTTATTATACAACACAATGCTCAAAAAAGCAACTATATTTTATATGGTTTTCGCGGCTCTTCTTCGCAAAAGCGGCGTCCTTGCCAAGGAAAGGGCAAGGATCTCACCGGAAAACCGCCCCTTCAGAAGACTCGCACACGCAGATACGCTGGCGCCCGTGGTGATCACGTCGTCCACGATCACGATACACCGCGCGTCGCCGATTTTTGGAAAGACCGCCTCGTCAAGGGCAAACAACCGCTTGACGTTTTTCTCTCGCTCACGGGCAGAAAGCGTCTTTTGCTCCGCTTCTTTTGCACCGCTTCTGTAAAACAGGGGCGTTGGCGTAGTGCCGTACCGCTTGGCGATGGCGCTACAGAGGCATTCCGCCTGGTCAAGCCCCTGGGATTCCTCACTTTTATGAGAACGGGGTACGTAGCAAAACCGTATCTCTTCCGCCGAAAGTCCCTTCTCAGCGATCAATCGGTTCAGCGGAAAGGCAAGCTGTGCCGCGAAGAAATCAAAGGCGCGACGATTTCTGTTGCGCTTCAAATGAAGGATCGAGCGCCGACCGACCGTATCCCTCTCGCTTTGATAAAACACAAGCTTTACGGACTGCTTGATCCCGGCGCGCTCCATACGGGGCGAGGTGCACCGACAATTGAGCAATTCCTTGCCGCAGCCGGCGCAACAGGCCGTCTTTTCCTTTTCCCAATCAAGGCGGCACTTCTCACAGAAGGGCGCATCCGAGGGATCCAGAATATCCTTCTTGCAAAAGGCACGGCAAGAGATGCAACGGGGCGGAAACAAAAGATCGTAGAAAAATCTTCCTACCTTCATTCTTCCTTCTCGCCTCCCGAAAGCCGACGCTCAAGTCCCGTATAGCGGAGTGTCTGCCGATTGTTCTCTACCATCGTATCCACCACGCCGCGTTTGCCGACGAGGATAACCATTTTTTGCGCTCGGGTTACCGCCGTATACAGAAGATTTCTGGTCAAAAGCATAGGAGGCGCGGAATACATCGGAATGATCACGATGGGATATTCACTTCCCTGGCTCTTGTGTACCGTAATCGCGTATGCGTGCTCGATATCCTCAAGCAAGGAAAATTCGTAGCGCACGATACGCTCGTCGAAGGAAATTTCCATATAGCGATTTCGGAGATCGATGGCAATAATATCACCAATATCGCCGTTGAAAACGCCCATACCGTTCTTATCCTCGCGCGTCCACTCCAGCTCGTAGTTGTTGCGGATCTGCATCACACGGTCGCCCACGCGGAACACGCGCTCCCGATGCGCAAACTCCGTCTTGCCGTTTCGTGCGGGGTTCAAGGCATTCTGAAGGCTCAGATTCAACTGCTCCGTGCCGCCCATACCACGTCGCGAAGGCGAGATCACCTGGATCTGCTCGGTAGTAGCGGCGCCGTAAGCCTTGGGGAGACGGTTTTTATACAGATCCACCACCGTCGCGGCAATGGCTCCGTCGCTCTCTCGTGCCAGGAAGAAAAAGTCGTTGTCCGTCCGTTCCAAAACCGGCTTTTCGCCAAGATTGATCCTGTGGGCGTTGGTTACGATGAGGCTTTTCTCTGCCTGGCGGAAGATCTCGGTCAGCTTCACGGTAGCAAAGCGACGACTCTCAATAATATCGCGCAAAACGTTGCCGGCGCCTACCGAGGGAAGCTGATCGGCGTCACCGATCAAAATCAGTCGGGCACCCGGTTTGACGGCCTTGAGAAGTGCCGCCATCAGAAGAGTGTCCACCATAGACACCTCGTCCACGATGATCACGTTTTCATCAAGATAATTTTTTTCGTTTCGGGCGAAGGTAAAGGCATCCCCCTCATAGGTCATTTCCAGCATTCGGTGAACCGTCTTCGCTTCACTCGCCGTAGACTCGGAAAGCCGCTTGGCGGCGCGTCCCGTGGGGGCGCAAAGCGCTACCTTCATACCCATACCGAGAAAGATCTTGAGAAGCGCCTTGACGACGGTGGTTTTTCCCGTTCCGGGTCCACCCGTCAGCACCATGACGCCGTTGCTCATAGCGTCTACAATGGCTTTTCGCTGCAGATCGGCGTACATCATACGGTTTTCCCGTTCCTCGCGCTGAATATAGCGGTGAATATCGGAAATATCCGCGTTGATACAGCGGCGGTCAATAAGAACCAGCTTCTCGGCAATCAGCTTTTCGCTGTTATACATTTCGGCGTCAAACATATATTTTTCGCCGTCATAGATCGAATAAAACACAAAGCCGCGGCGCAGAAGCTCCTCGATAGCGGCGGCAACAAGCCCCTCGCTCACCTCAAGCATAGCGGCGGAGGCGGAGACAAGCTTATCATAGGGCAAGCAGGTATGCCCGTTTTGCGCCGCGTTGTGCGCCAGCATATAACGCACGCCGCTCATCACGCGCTCCGCAGAGTCGGATGCCATACCAAGAGACCGTGCGATCTCGTCCGCCTTCTCAAAACCGACACCCTCTACCCGATCACAAAGCAGATACGGATTATTTTGGGTCAGAGCAACCGCGCGCTCGCCAAGCTGCTGATAGATCCGCACCGTCATAGCCGAGCCAAAAAACTCGCGGAAGAACATCATCGCCGAGCGCATCCCCGCCTTTTCCTTGAAATCGGCGGCGATCTCCAACGCCTTTTTATAGGTGATACCATGGATTTCTGCCACCCAATCGGGATGATTCTCCAGCACCTCAAAGGTCTCGTCGCCGAATTTTTCAACCAGCCTTTGTGCCGTTTTGGGGCCGATTCCTTTGATCACGCCCGACGAGAGATAGCGAAGGATCGACGAGCTGTCCGCAGGCATGATCTTTTCAAACTCCTCCACGCGGAATTGCCGTCCGTATTTGGGATTGTTGACCCATTTGCCCCACACCGTGAGACCGTCGCCCTCCACTACGTACGGAAGGGTTCCCACGATGGTAAGCACCTCATACTCCTCGGTGGAGAAGTCGAAAATGCCGTATCCGTTTTCTTCGTTGGCGTAGATCACGCCTTCCACAACGCCGCGCAGGCATTCGTAGCCCGCGTGCGACTCTGCTTGATACATTTCTTCCATATTTTTCACGGTAGCTTAAGTGGACTTCTCCTTTCCCAAGAATTTAATTTTCGACGATATAGTAGCGGATCCCTCGGCGTGACAAATAATGTACCAATGACGGCTCGGCGTATTCCCGGCATATAAGCACCGTCACACCGTTGCCGCCCGCAAGCGGTCGCCGCCCTGCCTCACGCAGGTAGTCCGCAATATTTTGCGCCGCCTCCGCGGTATCGATCCTGACACAAACCGAAATATTGTCGCTGACAAACCAGGTCTCCGCAATGAGAAAAAATAACGATCCGCCGCCAAAAACGGCAAAAATCGCAATCATAATTGGCAAAATGACCTCGAAACACATCATTTCTTCCCTCCTTGATACAAGGATATGCGTTTCGAGGTCGCTTTGTTTTTTACTTTAACAGCTCTTCGCGAAGCACGGGAGCAAGGTCGGTCTTCTCCCAAGCAACGCCCAGCTCTTCTCTACCCATATGGCCGTATGCGGCAAGCTCGGAGTAGATGGGACGGCGAAGCTCAAACTTCTTGATAATAGCCGCGGGACGAAGATCCACGTGGCGAACCACTGCATCTGCAATCAGAGCCTCGTCAACCTTTGCGGTGCCGAAGGTGTCAACCAGTACCGATACGGGCTTGGCAACGCCGATTGCGTATGCCACCTGAACCTCGCACTTGGAAGCGAGACCTGCGGCAACAACGTTCTTTGCGATGTAACGAGCCGCATAGGATGCGGAACGGTCAACCTTGGTCGGGTCCTTACCGGAGAATGCACCGCCGCCGTGACGGGAGTATCCGCCGTACGTATCAACGATGATCTTACGGCCGGTAAGACCGGTATCACCTGCAGGGCCACCGATAACGAAACGGCCCGTGGGATTCACGTAAACCTTGGTATTTCTGTCAAGAAGCTCAGCGGGGATCACGGGCTTTACCACGTGCTCCATAATATGTGCGCGGATCGCGTCAAGGGACACGTCGGGGCTGTGCTGAGAGGATACGACAACGGTATCCACACGAAGGGGCTTGCCGTCAACGTACTCAACCGTTACCTGGGTCTTTCCATCGGGACGGAGGTAAGGAAGCACGCCTGCCTTACGAACCTCGGTCAGACGCTTTGCCATCTTGTGCGCAAGCGAAATGGGAAGAGGCATAAGCTCAGGCGTCTCATCACAAGCATAACCGAACATCAGACCCTGGTCACCTGCACCGGTGTCAAAGGCATCGTCGGTCTCGCCGCCCTTTGCCTCAAAGGACTTATCAACACCCATTGCGATGTCGGGAGACTGCTCGTGGATGGAGTTCAGAACTGCACAGCTGTCGCAATCGAATCCATATTTTGCGCGGTCATAGCCGATCTTTCTGACTGTCTCGCGCACGATCGTCTGAATATCAACGTAAGAAGTCGTGGTGATCTCGCCCATAACCATAACCAATCCGGTGGTACAGGTGGTCTCACAGGCAACACGTGCCATAGGGTCTTCGGTAAGGATCGCATCCAGAACCGCGTCGGAAATTTTATCACAAATTTTGTCGGGATGTCCTTCCGTTACCGACTCACTGGTAAAAAACTCTCTTTTCATACATTTCCTTTCTGTATTTGCGAAGTAAGGCAAAAGAAACACTCGGTCTCCCGAGTGTTGTAAGCATGAATCATACTCTCATCTATCGGGATTTAGCACCTTACAAACTGTAGGTTGCCGGGCTTCACAGTGCCAGTCACTCCGCCACTCTTGATAAGATTTAATTTTACTTTATTATTCTATCACACATTGGTGATAAAGTCAACAGTTTTCTTGCGAAACAGACAGAATTCACGCAAAAAATTCTGCCAGCGCGCCGCCGATTCCGTAAAAGATCACCGTCATAATAGCACCCGCGATCATAACGCCGAGCAAGGCGGAAAGCATAGCGCGCCAGAACTTCAGACCGATGGTGGCAGACACCAGCGATCCCGTCCACGCGCCCGTGATGGGAAGCGGAAGAGCGATAAAGAAGCAGACGCCCCAAAAACCGTATTTTTCAATCTTTTCGGTGTTTTTCGCCGCCTTGGCCAAAAGCCAGTTGGCTACCTTATTGAACAGCTTAATTTTAGAACCGGCCATCCAACGGATCACACCGTTGATAAACAATAGAATAAAGGGTACCGGCAACATATTGCCAAGCACACTGATCACGTAGCTCTGCCACCAAGGGAGTCCGAGGAAGTACCCCATTGGGATCGCGCCGCGCAGCTCAATGATGGGAATCATTGAACAGAAGAACAGGCACCATTCCTCTCCAACGGTTTCCAGAAAAAACGTTTTTATAATCTCGGTCATAATTACCTCTTATAAACAACTTGATATACCGCGCGAAGCACTCACGCGTTGATCCAGGACATATTGCCGTCCATAAACACGAAGAAGACCACAACGCAAAGTGCCGCAATCAAAAGTCCCGTCACGGTCACAGGGAAGGCAATACCGCCCTTCTTGTTTTCAGCATCTTTTTCCATACTAACGTCCGTAACTCCCGCAATCTTCATAGCGACAGAAGCAGGTTTATACAGAATCAAAACAAGAGAAGCATTCAAAACTCCCTTGGTAAGATTAAAGGGCAGAAACAGCTTCGGTATCATAGAAGCCACCGCCGCCGTCGTGTAGCCGGGGGTATAAATAGGAACGATAAAGAGGTTGAACAGCAACATAAACGAGGTCATCGTAATGACGGCCGTGGTCAAGCCCACAACGGCACCTCGCATATTCTTTTTATGCTTATAGATCAATGAACAAGAGCACGAAAAGATGGCTGTCGACAGGAAATCCATTAAGAATCCCCAAAATCCGGTATCACCTACCGAAGCAAACTCCAACACGGAAACGATGAGGGAAATTGCCAACGAGTAGAGGGGACCAAACAGAAGTCCCGCAATGGTAACAATGGTATCCTTGGCATCAAAGGTCAAAAACATAACGTTGATGCGCAAAACAAACATAGAAGCAAACGCAAGGGCGGCAAACATGCCTGCCATAACCAATTTTTTCACCTTGCGACGAGATTCGATCATAGACATAAAAAAAGCCCCTTTCAAGAAAGAGGGGAAATGAAAGCTGCGGCAGAAGCAAAGATAGCTTCGCCTTATCTTTTCTCATCCGGACTGTACCGTCGGCGCAGGAATTACACCTGCTCATGCTTTCGCTCGTGGGCTATTACCACCGGCAATGGACTTTCACCATTCCCCAAAGATATAATTTTGAATATCACGGAGTCGCCAAAGGCGACTCCGTGATGAAAAATCGTTATAAGATTATAACTTATGCAAGGATCTCGGAAACAACGCCGGAACCAACGGTTCTACCACCCTCACGGATAGCGAAACGAAGACCGTTCTCACATGCAACGGGGGTGATAAGCTCAACAGTCATGTCAACGTTATCACCGGGACGGCACATCCCAACGCCTGCGGGAAGGTCGATGTTACCGGTAACGTCGGTCGTTCTGAAGTAGAACTGAGGTCTGTAACCTGCGAAGAAGGGCTTCTTACGGCCGCCTTCCTTCTCGGTAAGAACGTATACGTGACCAACGAACTTGGTGTGGGGGTTTACAGAGTTGGGCTTGCAAAGAACCTGACCACGCTCGATCTCGTCCTTAGCTACACCACGAAGAAGTGCACCGATGTTATCACCAGCCTCTGCCTGAGGAAGAAGCTTGTGGAACATCTCAACTCCGGTAACGGTGGTGTTCTTCTTCTCGTCAGAAAGACCAACGATTTCAACAACGTCACCAACCTTAACAGTACCTCTCTCAACTCTACCGGTTGCAACAGTACCACGACCGGAAATCGAGAATACGTCCTCAACGGGCATAAGGAAGTCAAGGTCAGCCTGACGGTCAGGAGTAGGAATGTAGTTATCAACTGCATCCATAAGCTCCTTGATGCAAGCGAACTCGGGAGCATCAAGGCCGTTGTTGGAGGTAAGAGCCTCACGAGCGGAACCACGGATGATCGGAATGTCATCGCCGGGGAACTCGTACTCGTTAAGGAGGTCACGGATCTCCATCTCAACGAGGTCAAGGAGCTCTTCGTCGTCAACGATGTCGCACTTGTTCATGAATACAACGAGTGCAGGAACGCCTACCTGACGAGCAAGAAGAACGTGCTCTCTGGTCTGTGCAAGAGGGCCGTCAGTACCTGCAACAACGAGGATAGCGCCGTCCATCTGAGCAGCACCGGTGATCATGTTCTTAACGTAGTCAGCGTGGCCGGGGCAGTCAACGTGAGCGTAGTG
>JAZLBM010000271.1:0-13189 GCA_045613705.1 Eubacteriales bacterium
TGCAAGCTCGACCTTGACCGTCTCCTTCTCGTTTGCCTCGGCAGCCAGCTTCTCCTCAAGCTCGGAGCGAGCGGCGTTTGCCTCTTCGGCGGCACCGGCAACCTCTGCCTTGAGTGCGGCGAGTGCCTCCTCAGCGGCTACGCGAAGTGCCTTTTCCTCTTCTGCAAGAGCAGTCAGCTCCGCCTGCTTCTGTACCGTTCCCGACTCCAGGTTATCGTAGTCGTCACGGAACTCACGAAGCTTTGCCGTTACCTCGGCAAGCTGCATACGAAGGGTGTCCTCACGGGTACCGGACGCCATACGCTCCGCGTTTCTTGCGGTGCGCTCGCGCTCGATGCCGCTCTTGACGGTGTCCAGCTCTGCGGAAAGGGCACGGATGCGGTTGTCCTTATCGGAAATCTCCTTGCCGGTATGTCCGCGAAGGGACTCCAGCTCGGTCTGGGTCTTGGCAAGATTCTGAGAAAGCTCGCTCTCCTTGGCGGTGAGCGTCCGGAGCTTTTCGTTCTTCTCGTCGATCAGCGCCTGAAGCTTCTCAAGGGTATCGTTGAAGTCAGCCTCCTTCTCGGCAAGCTCGCGCTCTGCAGACTCCTTCTCTGCCTTCTCGGATGCGGCAGCAGCGGTTGCCTCCCGAAGCTGTTCAACAAGCTCTGCCACGCGGGCGTCAAGCTCGGCCTTTGCGGCGGCGGTGCCGTCGGAGCTCATCAGAGCCTCACGAAGACGGCCGTTTACGGAATCCAGCTCGCTCTGAAGCGCCTCGCGCTGGGTCTCGGAATATGTAAGTCTGCCTGCGATATCCTCCAGCTCCTCGCCGCGTCTTGCGATCTCGGCATTGAGGGCCTCCACGTCGGTGCCGGCACGTTCTGCTTCCAATTTATTGACCGTCTCCTGGAGCTTGGTACGCTCGGCGCAATAGTCAAGCGCGCACAAGAGCGCCGCCTCGTTCTTGGGGCAGCGATTTCCGCTCTTCAGAGAGATCTCTCTCATTTTCCGATCCAGGATACCTACGACGGTCTCTACCGCCTCGGGAGCCTCATCGGTGATAATGTTCATTTGCACGTCGGCAATGGTTATGGTGTACTTCTGCTTCATCTGGCACCTCCGAAATTTTTGAAACACCCCGCAGCCCATCTTTTGAAAATGTTGCGGTTTGTATGAAATTATGCTTGAAAAATCCCACTAAAAGTAGTATAATAGATTTACACATTATATATTATAATACATTTAGCGCAAAATGAAAAGGGCTTTTTGAAAAAATTTTTATTTTTTCCGTTCTCTTTCTGTCCCCAGAACCCGATTTCGGTCGTTTTTTGCGTTTTCTATCAGGAGGCCTCATGTCCGATCTTCTTTGCAAATGGTTCATCAAGGACCACACCAAGGTTTCAGATCCCACCGTCCGCCGCAAGCACGGAACGCTTGTAAGCGTTGTGGGAATTTTTCTCAATATCCTTCTCTGCGCAGGCAAGCTTCTCGCAGGCTCTCTTACGGGTGCGGTCTCTATGGTAGCCGATGCGCTCAATAACCTCTCCGATGCGGGCTCGCAGATCATTTCCTTCATCAGCTTCAAGCTTTCCGCAAAGCCTGCTGACCGTGACCACCCCTTCGGCCACGCCCGTATTGAGTACGTGTCCTCTATGGCCATTTCCTTTCTGATCCTTCTGGTGGGCTTTGAGCTTCTTAAGAGCTCGGTGGAGAAGATCTTCAATCCCGAGGAGACCAAGTTCAGCCTTGTCTCCATCGTGATCCTGACCGTTTCCATTCTCGTCAAGCTCTGGCTTTGCTTCTTCAACCGCAAGGTGGCGAAAAAGATCAACTCGGAGGTCATGCGCGCCACCGCTGCCGACAGCCTTTCGGATGCAGGTGCCACCGCCGCCGTTCTCGTCTCCTCTCTGATCCTTCACTTCTTCAACGTTGATATTGACGCCTACGTGGGCATCGCCGTTGCCATCGTGATCCTGATCGCAGGTATAAAGGTGCTTGGCGAAGCAAAGAATCTTATTATCGGTGAAGCCCCCGACGAGGACGTAGTCCGCGGCATCAAGGAGATCATTGCGGAATACCCCGAGGCGCTCGGCATTCACGATATGATGGTGCACAACTACGGTGTCGGCGCCATCATCGTCTCCCTTCACATTGAGGTGGACGGCGCCAAGGACATCTTCCACTCTCACGACACTATCGACAACATTGAAAAGCGATTAAACGAGAATCTCGGCATTCGCGCCACCATCCACATGGATCCCATCGTCACGGACGATGAGGAGGTCTCTGCCACCCGTGCCCTTGTGGTAAATGCCCTCAAGGAGATGGACCCCACCTGGGACATCCACGATTTCCGCTTCGTTCGCGGAGAGACCCACACCAACCTGATCTTCGATCTCGTCGTTCCCTTTGAATGTAAGCTTTCCACCGCGGAGATCTCCGCCCTTGTGGAGCAAAAGATCAAAACCGTCAACCAAGCCTATTTCACCGTGATCACCATCGACAGAGCGTGATCCGCCAAACCAAAAAGAAGGAGCCTTATTATGGGAAAAACCATTGGAATCGACCTTGGAACCGCCTATACCCGCATTTGCACAGGCAAAGAGGGTATCGTTCTGCGTGCCCCCTCGGTCATCTCCATTGAAAACAGAACCAAGCAGGTGCTTGCCGCAGGTGCCGAGGCCAAGCGTATGATCGGAAGAACCCCTTCCAACATCTCCGCGCTGAAGCCCATCCGCGGCGGCATCGTATCCAATATCGAGCACGCGTCTTTACTTGTGGGAACCTTCTTCGACGAAAAGGAGATGTCCTCCACCTTCCGTCGCCCCACCGTGCTCTCCGCCATCCCCTTCGGTGCCAGTGAATCGGAGCGCCACGCCATTGAGGATACCCTCTTTGATGCGGGTGCCTCTATGGTTCTTCTCACCGAAGCTCCCCTTGCCGCCGCCATTGGCGCAGGTCTGAAGATCATGAGCGCCCGTGGCGCTATGATCGTAGACATTGGTGCGGGAACCATCGAGGTTGGCGTGGTCAGCCAGGGCAGCATCGTAATCTCCAGCTCCATCAAAACGGCAGGCGAGGCTATGACCGACGCCGTGATCCGTGCGGTGATGGACAACCATTCGGTGCTGATCGGCGAAATGACCGCAGAGACCCTCAAGGTGAAACTAGGAACCCTTCTGCCCACCGACCGCGGCAGTATCGAGATCTGCGGAAAAAGCACTCGGATGGGCGGCGCCGCAAAGGCCACCGTCTCGTCGGGCGAGCTTCGCGAGGCGCTTACGCCTCATGCGGCAAGCATCGTCAAGACCATCCGCGGCGCCCTTGAGGAGATGCCCCCCGAGCTTTCCTCCGACATTTCCGACTACGGTATTATCCTGTGCGGCGGCGGTGCCCTTCTGCCCGGTCTTCCCGAATACATAAAGGGCGCCCTCGGTATGAACGTGGCGGCGGCCAAGGATCCTATGGATTGCGTATGCCTCGGCATCAACCGCATTTTGTCCGGCGGCTCGGAAATGCGCCGCTTTATCTGCGAACGCGTCAAATGATCATCTGACGAAAAGAGTACATAAACCCTTGGAGGTAGCTATGCTCTTTTCGTCAATTGAATTTATATTTTTCTTTCTTCCCCTGTCGCTTATTTTGTATTTTGCCGTCCCTCTCCGCTTTCGCAACGCGACCCTTCTTGCGGTAAGCCTTGCGTTTTACGGCTGGGGCGAGCCACGATACGTGCTTTTGATGGTCGTCACCGTCCTTGCCGATTACGGCTTCGGGCTTCTCGTGGCGCGCCGTCACGCGCGATTATGGCTCACCGTGGCGGTCATCTGCAATCTTGCCTCTCTCGGCTTTTTCAAATACTACGATTTTTTCGCCGACCTTTTGGGGCTCCCCCTCCTTGGGCTCTCGCTCCCCGTCGGCATCTCCTTTTACACCTTTCAGGCGCTCTCCTACGTGGTGGACGTCTATCGGGGTGAGGCGCCACAGAAGAGTGCCGTCGCCTTCGGAACGTATATTACGATGTTCCCCCAGCTGGTGGCAGGCCCCATCGTGCGCTACGCCGATATCAAGGACGAGCTTACCACGCGGACAAGCCGCCCCCACGGAGCCGCACAGGGCATTCTCCGCTTCGTGGCGGGTCTTGGGAAAAAGGTACTGCTGGCCAATCCCGCAGGCGAGGTCTTCGAGCATTTTTCTTCTATGACAGGCCGTGGACTGGGAACGCTCGGCGCGTGGGTGGGCATTCTTTTCTATGCCTTGCAGATCTATTTCGATTTTTCCGCCTACTCGGATATGGCCATAGGTCTTGGACATATCTTTGGCTTCACCTTCCCCGAAAACTTCAACTATCCCTACTGTGCCGACAGCATTCGCGACTTCTGGCGGCGGTGGCACATATCCCTCTCCACCTGGTTTCGCGAATACGTGTATATCCCCCTTGGCGGCAACCGCCGCGGTCTTGCTCGCACACTTTTGAATATGCTTGTCGTCTGGTCGCTGACAGGTCTTTGGCACGGCGCGGGGTGGAATTTTATTTTGTGGGGACTGTATTATTTTCTTTTGCTTGCGGCAGAGCGGCTGTTTCTCGGGCGGCTTCTTGAGAGGCTTCCCCGCGTGCTTCGCCACGCCTACGCCCTCTTTTTTATACTGACCGGCTGGGTCTTTTTTGCCCACACCGATATATCTCAAGCCCTCGCATACCTTGGCACGATGCTCGGTGTCTATGGCAACGCCGTTTCGGCAGGCGAGATCTATGAGCTGTCAAGAAATCTGCTCCCACTTGGGATCATGCTTCTTGGGTGCACGCCACTTCCAAGGCGCCTCTTTTGGCGGTTTGTGGGAGACGCGCCCGCCCTTCCCCTCTCCCGTCGCATCGCCGTCACTCTCGTTGCCCTCTTTACGTTGGTGCTTTCCACCGCATATCTGGCCGACGCCGCCTACAATCCCTTTTTGTATTTTCGATTTTAGATAAGGAAGTTTTATGGAACAAAAACGCTTTACCAAAAACGACGCCTCCTTCGTCTGCGCCAATTGCGGACGGGAGGTAGAGCCCCTCGGCTACAGCTCACGCAATCATTGCCCCTTCTGTCTGTGGTCGCTTCATCTGGATATCAATCCCGGTGACCGCGCCTCGGAATGTGGCGGCAAGATGATGCCCCTTCGGGTGGAGACCGACCCTCGCAAGGGCTTTATCATCGTGCACAAATGCACCAAGTGCGGCGACGTTCGGCGCAACAGAGCGGCTCACGAGGCCAAGATCCAGCCCGACGATCTGCGCCTCTTGATCCGTCTGACCGCAGGCGGCAGCTAAAGGATTTTTCCTTTTGTCAGTTCTCCGTCACCCACCGTTCAAGCGAGGCGGCTATGATGGAGAAAAGAAGACTTTTTTGCGCCTTTCGGCGCGTTTTTCCCCGTTTGTTCATAAAAAGTATACATTTTAATGATATACTTTTCTTTTGATATGACTTTTCATTTCCGGAAAGGAAGGACACAAATATGATAAAAATTGACCATCTGGTAAAAAACTACGGCAGCTTCTGCGCCGTAGACGACATCAGCTTTGAGATCGAGCGCGGCGAGATCATCGGTCTCCTCGGTCCCAACGGTGCCGGCAAGAGTACCATGATGAATATCCTCACGGGCTATCTCTCCGCCACCTTCGGTGACGTTGAGGTAGGCGGCATGAACGTGCTGGACAACCCTCTGGGCGCCAAGAAGCTGGTAGGCTACCTGCCCGAGCAGCCCCCCCTCTATCTCGATATGACGGTTGAGGAATATCTGAACTTTACTTACGAGCTGAAGGGATGCACCCTGGATCGCGAGAAGCACCTTGCAGAGATCTGCGACGTGGTCTCCATCTCCGACGTGTACAAGCGCATCATCCGCAACCTCTCCAAGGGTTACCGCCAGAGAGTCGGCATCGCCCAGGCGCTCATCGGCAACCCCGAGGTCATCATCTTCGACGAGCCAACCGTCGGTCTTGACCCCAAGCAGATCATTGAGATCCGCAATCTGATCCGTACCCTCGGCAAGAATCACACGGTTATTCTGTCCACCCACATCCTGCAGGAGGTGCAGGCGGTCTGCGACCGTATTATCATCATCAACAAGGGTAAGCTCGTGGCTGACGAAAAGACCGAGAACATCACCCGTGCGGTACAGAGCAATCGCCGCTTCACCGCCAAGATCTGCGGTCCCACCCGCGAGGTTCTCGCTATGCTCAAGTCCAAGCCCGGCATCGTATACGCCGAGCTTCTGGCCGAGCGCGACGGCGACGCATACACCTATATGGTAGAGAGTGCCGTTGGCATCGACGTCCGCAAGACCCTCTTCTACACCCTTGCCGAAAAGGGATGGCCTCTTGTGGGTCTTGAGTCCCTCGGTATGAACCTTGAGGACATCTTCATCTCCATCGTGGACACCACGGACAAGCCCGTCCGCCGCGACAACCGCCGCCGTGTGGTAAGAAACACCAAGGACGCCCTTGAGAAGGAATTCGCCGGCGAAATGATCAAAAAGGCCCAGTCCTCCTCGGACGACAACTAAGAAAGGAGATCCGACAGTATGCTTGCTATTTACAAAAAGGAAATGCGTTCCTACTTCACTACCCCCATCGGTTACGTGTACATCGGCATCTTCCTTGCCATTTCGGCACTGGTCTGCTGCTTCACTACTCTGCAGTCCAATACCTATGATACGTCGCTGTACTTCTATTACATGATCTTTGCCTTCGTCATCCTCGTGCCCCTGCTTACCATGCGTTCCTTCGCAGAGGAGAGAAAGCAAAGAACCGAGCAGCTGCTTCTGACCGCCCCCGTTACCATTACGGGTATGGTTCTTGGCAAGTATTTCGCGGCGCTTACCATGTTCGTCAGCACTGTTCTTGCCTCCTGCATCAATTTCATCCCCCTTTACGTGATCGCCGCTGAGGAGCGTGCCGCCGTCGCGCAGACCGCCAACCCCGTCATCGGCCCCACCACCGCTTACATCGTCGGTAGCCTGATCGGCATCATCCTTCTTGGTGCCGCCTTCATCGCCATCGGCATCTTCATCTCCTCGCTGACCGAAAGTCAGCTCTCCGCCGCCGTTTCTTCCATCGGCGTCATCGCAATCATGATCATTCTCGGTCTTGTCAACCAGATCGGAACCGACGAGGAGGGCAACCGCCTCATCAGCAGCTATGCGGTCCGCTTTGTTATCGACTGGATCTCGATGCTCAGCCGCTTCTCAAATCTGGGATACGGTATGCTGGACTTCTCAGCCCTTGTGTACTACGTCTCCCTCTCCGCCGTCTTTATCTTCCTGACGGTACGCATCTACGAAAAGCGTCGTTGGGGTTGATCTTCTCCCCCATGCAGAGCATCCAAAATCATCGAAAGGAAATTCTCACCCTGTGAGAAGCACGGAAAATCTTGAACAAGACTGATTTTATGAGAAGCCGCCGCTTCCGCTACGGAAGTATGTCGGTTCTGATCACGGCGCTGGTCATTGCCGCCGTCGTGTTATTTAACGTTATTTTCTCGGCCTTGGCGTCGAAATATCTTTGGTACATCGATCTGACCCGCGAGGGCATCTACACCCTCTCCGATAACTGCATCGACCTCATTGAGGAAGCCCTCGACGAAGCCGAGGCGCGCAGACAGGAGGAGGGCATCACCGAGGATCTGAAGGTCAAGATCAAGTTCTGCGACCTTGAGGACAACGTGATGGAGAACACCACCCACCGCTACGTTCTTATGACCGCAAAGGAACTGGCAGACCGATTCCCCGAGTACGTGGAGATCGAGTACATCAATATCTGGGAGAACCCCACCGCCGTTGAAAAGTATAAGGCATCGGTGCTTTCCCCCATCTATTCCACCGATATCATCGTGGAGAGCGGCACCGAGTACCGCGTATACTCCCTTGAAAAGTTCTATCTGACCAACTCCGGCGCCTCCTCTCCCTGGGCTTACTACGGAGAAAAGCGCTTTGCCTCCGGCATTCTTGCCGTAACCCAGGCATACAGCCCCGTGGCAGGCATTCTGACGGGTCACGGCGAGCAGTTCCTTGACTCTCAGCTGGGCGAGCTTCTGGAGCTTGCAGGATATAAGATCGAGGTCATCTCCGACCTGGCAAATGCCGAGATCCCCGACAACTGTCGCCTGCTCTTAAGCTACAACCCCACCGCCGACTTCCTCACCGCCGATAGCATTTCGGATATCTCCGAGATCTCGGTGCTGGACGCCTTCCTTGAGGACAACAGCCATTCCTTTATGGTATTTATGTCCCCCTCTTCCCCCGTCCTTCCCAATCTTGAAAACTATCTTGCCCTTTGGGGTGTCTCCTTCCAACGTCACACCAACTCGGTAGGACAGACCTATCCCTGCACCGTTAAGGATGCAGGCAACGCCCTTACGGGTGACGGCCTCACCTTCATCGGTCAGTACGAAACCTTGGGTCTTGGCGCGTCCATCACCTCCGACCTCAGAACGGTCGCAACGCCCCGCCGCGTTATCTTCAAGAACGCAATGCCCATTGTCGTAGCAGAGGATTTTGATATCATCCACGAAAACGACTCCGAGACCGGCGAGGAGATCACCTACGGCTATAAGGATCTTGGCGGCGGCTATTCCCGCGAGATCTTCAACATCTTCTCCGCCGCTGACTCCGCCGTCATTATGGCAGACGGACAGCAGGTCGGCACCGTTACCTCCACCGATTCCGTAGGACTTATGACCATCAGCCGTCAGTTCCGCGCGACCCAGGAGGATAATATGGGTATGTCCTACGCCGACCAGAGCTCCTACGTGCTTGCTTGCGGCTCCATCGAGTACGCCGCCGAGGCACTCCTCCTCTCCAACACCTACGGAAACAGTGAGGTTCTGCTCTCTGCCCTTCTGGAAATGGGCAAGGAAGCCGTTCCCACCTCCCTTGACATTAAGCCCTTCTCCGATACCACCATCGATACGCTGACCGTGAAGCGCGCCAACGCCTACACCGTCTCGCTGACCGTGATTCCCGCGGCTCTGGTATTCGTGACCGGAATCGTTGTGATCATCAGGAGAAAATACGCATGAAGCTGATATCGAGTCAAAACAAAACCCTTGCTATGGGACAGAAGCGGGCGGCGATCCTCATCGCCCTCGCTATCCTGCTCCTGGCCGTTGCCCTCGGCATCGTCAATTACTTGGTGAGCATCGATACCTTCACCGACCTTGACGGCACCGAGTACACCGTAAAGAAGAGCGACGGCGTATACGCCCTGTTCGACGAGAACGGCTATATGGTGGAAACCGTGGTTGAGGATAACGTCACCTACTATTCCACCGACCTTGGAACCCTTGTGACCATCTCAAACAGCGGCGTGGCAAGCATCTATGCCGTTGTTGACACAGAGGGTCTGGAGAGCGTATCGACCTACAACAACCTGATGATGTACGCCCGTATCCAGACCGCCAATATCCAGAAGCTCCACGTGACCAACGAGTACGGCTCCTACACCTTCGAGCGAGGGGAGGACGGCAAGATGTACATTCGCGGACGCGAGGATACCGCCTACGACGAAACCCTTCTGGCCTATCTGCAGAGCGTTTGCGGAAACACCACCGTTATGCAGAAGATCCGCCCCGCGGCTGTGGAGCAGTACGGCTTTGACGAATACGGACTCGACGCCCCCGTGGCTTCGGTTACCGTCACCGCCAAGGACGGCACCTCCCACACCATTGAGATCGGTAAGCAGATCGTTTCGGGAAGCGGCTATTACGTACGCCTCGTGGGCTCTGATTCGGTGTATATCTTCAATTCCTATATTGGAAGCACCGTTCTCGTACCCCTTGAGACCTACGTGACCCCCGCCCTTCTCTATCCCCTGACCTCGAACAACTATATGCTGGTGCAGAATTTCCGCGTGGAATCCCTTTCCTACGACGAAAACGGCAAGGTCATCACCGATAACGACATTGCCTTGTCCTACTGGGACTACGCCGAGCGCGAGAATACCGAATTCCAGTCCCAGCCCTACATTATGGCAGACGAGGCCTACTCCGGCTACACCCCCTCGGCTGACGCGGTCTACACCGTGATGTACAATTTCCTGGAAATGCAGTACAAGCAGCTGATCACGGTGGATGCCACCGCCGATGATCTTGCCAAGTACGGTCTGGATAAGCCCATCAAGTCCCTGTATTACGAATTCACCGAGACTGACACCTCTATCGGCGTCACCTATCACGTCAAGAATTACGTATTCTTCAGTAAGATGACCGAAAATGGCACCCACTACGTAACCTCCGGCGTTTACGTCAGCAAAGACAACAAGCAGAACTACATCAAGTGGCCTGCCTACAATCAGATCGTGGAGATCGACAGATCTCTCCTGCCCTTCCTTGAGTGGGAGACCTTAGATTGGGTCGAGCGCGACTATTTCCGCCTTGCCATCGACCTCTGCGACAAGATCACCTTTACCACAGACGATTATAAGGTAACCTTCGACATCGTGCCCGTGGGCGACGACGTTGAGGCCTACCTTGTGACCGATAAGGGCAATCAGAAGCTGGCGATCAACAATTTCAAGACACTGTACCTCAATATGCAATACGGCAAGCTCTTCGGCTCCACTCAGATGAGCGAGGAGGAGATCGCGGCTATCACCGCCGACAAGTCCCGCCACGTTCTCTCCTGGAGCATGAACACCACCGTGACCGGCATTGAGAGAACCTACGATTACTATTGGCTGGATGAAAACCGCACCTTGGTTACCGTAAACGGCGTGGGCGAATTCTACGTCCTCACCTCGGCGGTTGAAAAGCTGATCAGCGATGCCCTGGACGTTGCAAACGGCATCAAGATCACCGCCGTCAGCCCCTATACCAATATCGATAAGTAAAACGATAAAAAAAACTCCACCGCATCGCGGTGGAGTTTTCTTAATAAAAGAGGCACTCGATGAGTGCCTCTTTTATTATTTCAGAACGTCGAAATATACGAGGAAGCAAAGAACCACTCCCACAACGGAGTACAGCTCCACAAGAGATCCTAACAGGCTGAAAAGAATGCCCACAAAGGGGATCCTTGCGAGAACGCCGATCAGAATACCGATCACGGCGCAAACCACAACCAGAAGAATCAGACGAACGAGAAACGAGGAAAGATTTCCCTTCTCGATCTTAAAGGGCATAGGCCATACTGTCTTCAAAAAATCCATACCGTACCTCCATAATAATGTAAATCTGTAACGTCAGTATATCACAGATCCGACGAAAAGGCAAGAAAAAGTTTTTTTCGTCAGAAGGAGAGCACACCCAAGTGCTCAAGCAGGATCTTCACGCCCATAAGAACGAGGATAATGCCCCCAAAAAGCTCTGCACGGGCTTTGTAGCGCGCGCCGAACAGATTACCCACCTTTACGCCGATCGCCGAAAGAAGGAAGGTTATAACGCCGATAAAGAGCACCGCAGCCGTGATATTCACCTCGGGAAGCAGCGCAAAGGTCACGCCGATGATCAGCGCGTCAATGCTTGTGGCAATTGCCATAGGAAGCATGGCCTTGACACAGAAGGAGCAGCTGGCTTCTTCATCGTCACCCCAAATGGATTCCCGGATCATATTCAGTCCGATCGCAGAAAGCAGAACAAGGGCGATCCAATGGTCGTAGGCCTCGATATATTCCTTGAAGGAAGCGCCAACAAAATAGCCCAGCAAGGGCATCAGCGCCTGGAAGCCGCCGAACCAAAGACCGACAACCACCATATGACGGGGCTTTACCTCGGACGTAGCGAGACCCTTGCAAATGGCAACAGCAAAGGCGTCCATGGAAAGTCCAACGGCAATACAAAGCAATTCTAAAAGCGACATAATATACTCCTTTTTCCGTTTCTTTACACACAACGGTCTATAGGATACCACATTACGTAACGTTTGTCAAGAGTCCGCGAGGTTTTTGGGGTCGTATGATGGAATCCGTACAGGGGAAATCGTTAAATTGATGTTTATCGGTGTGTTTGAACTTTTTAAAGCCTTCCCTAAGATAGGGAAGGTGGCGCCGCAGGCGACGGATGAGTGTGCGCCTATTCCGCATTCCATAAGCCTTCGCACCCTCATCACCCGCTACGCGGGAGCTTCTCCATCTTGGAGAAGCCTTTAAAATCTCGCCGTGAAGACGCCGATAAATCAAAATTTGAATCCGGGCATAAAAAAAGAATCCTAAAGAACCCACAAAACCACAGAATTCCAGTAGGGACAAGCCCTACTGGAATTCATAGGTGGGTTTTTTAGAATTGCTTAATCCAATTCTATGTTATCGTATAGACTTCATGACAGTCTATACTAAGTTGATTGTCAAGAATTACTTGTCAATGTTGCCGTAGTTGTTAGCGGTAACGCGGAATACCTGAGTGTAATCCTGAACGTTCTTATTCTGAGAACCGTCAGTCTTATTCTCATCAATGATAACTACCTTGATAACATCACCACGGTTAACAGCACCCATCTTGAGATCGAATCTTGCATAGAGCTCAAGAGCGATGTTGTGAAGCTGAGAACCACTGCCGGAAACGGAGGTAACAAGAGTGTCTACCTGTCCGCAGAAGGTAAGCTTATCAGAAGCACCGATAGAAGAGCTGTTGATGAAGTCCTTAGCGTAGTCCTTAAGCATTACAAGCTCTACAGCAGCGATACCGTCGATAGCAGCCTTAACAGCGGAATCCTCAACCTTAGCAAACTTGTCAAGAACAAGCTTGTTGCTGGAGGTCTTGAAGGTCAGGTTAGCATTCTTGGTAAGGAATGCCTGGTATGCCTTGTAACCTGCATCGATGAGCTCCTGAAGAGAAGCAACGGTGGTAAGACCGGTGGTCTCAGTCATAGCACCCTTACCAGCAAGCGCGATGGTCTCGCCGTTGAAGGTAACGGAGTTTGCAGCAGCGGTGCTAAGAGCTACAGGGTATACGTAGGATACCTTGTTAACCACGCCACCGTCAAGGTAAGCGGGAACGAGGGTAAGAACCTTAGTAGATGCAGTGTTCTGCTCAGCAGTTGCGTTAAGAGCGAATGCCTTGTTCTGATCCCAGATCTGAGCAACAAGCTCGAAGTGAGCAACAAGCTTAGCAGCCATATCCTTCAGCTCGTTGATGTCGCGAACCATCTGAGCAAGCTGAGCGATAACAAGGGTGTCAGCGATGGGCTGGAATACGTAAGTATCCTTGATAACCTCGCCGTCCTCATCAAGAGCGGGAAC
>JAZLBM010000272.1:0-9810 GCA_045613705.1 Eubacteriales bacterium
AATGGGGTCGTTAATAGCGTCCCAAATGGTCCATATAATGGTGAGGACACCCATTATTATGTGGTCAATACCAAGAACGTTGGTACAGTAAATAGAGAATGTGCTTGCCATAAGTGCGAAGGTCATACATCCGCCAAAGTCACCGAACATATATCCCATCCAGTGCTTTGTGGAAAGACCTCCGACCTTTTTTGTTGGATTCTGTTTCATGATCCGTCTCCTTGCTTGTAGTAATGAGTCGATTATAGCACAGAAAGAAGAGGGAAACAAGCCTTAACGGCAAAATACGGTGGGGGAATTTTTTCTTCTTCTCAAAACGTGTTGACTGTTTTTTTACTTTATGGTACAATTGTGGAAAGAATTATCTACTCCGTTGGATAAAAAAGACAAGATAGGCGCTATGCGCCGAAGAAAGGAACGTGAATATGTCATTTCTTTATTTTTTGGAGAGTCTGCGCAATCCCGTGCTTGACTTCTTCTTTTCACTGATCACGCTTTGTGGTGAGGAAACGGTGTTTATGGCGGTCGGTATGATCGTTTTCTGGTGCTTTAACAAATACAAGGGATATTTCCTTCTTTGTATCGGCTTTATCGGAACGATCATCAACCAGTTTTTGAAGATCCTTTGCCGTGTGCCCCGTCCTTGGATCAAGGATCCCAATTTCACCATTGTAGAGTCGGCGCGTGAGGCGGCCACGGGTTATTCCTTCCCCAGCGGTCACACCCAGACCGCGGTGGGCCTTTTTGGCGGTGTCGCAAGAGCCACCAAGATCCGCGCCCTTCGCATCGGTATGATCGTGCTTGCGGCGCTTGTGGCGCTGTCCCGTATGTATCTCGGCGTTCACACCCCCGCAGACGTGTTGGTTTCTCTTGGCATCGCAACCCTTCTTGTGCTTGGTGGCTATCCTCTCTTTAAGAAGGCAGAGAAGTCGCCTCGCGTAATGTTCGCCATTCTCGGTTCCTTCACGGCGATCATGGTAGCATACGTTCTCTTCATTATGCTGTATCAGTTCCCGGCAGAGGTCTATT
This sequence comes from Eubacteriales bacterium, assembly GCA_045613705.1. Lineage (GTDB taxonomy): Bacteria > Bacillota > Clostridia > Oscillospirales > CAG-272 > RGIG8775. The sequence goes on from JAZLBM010000272.1 coordinate 1,030, forward strand.
TTGATGATGCGCTCCACAACTTGATCTCCGCCCGCGAGAACGGCTTCACTCTCCTTGGCTGTGCCGTGGGACTTCTTGTGACCTATACGGTGGATCTCAAGTGGACACACTTTGACACCAAGGCGGTCTGGTGGGCACAGATCCTGAAGGTAGTGGGCGGTCTTGCACTTGTCGTGGCTGTAAAGGCGCTTCTCAAGGCACCCCTCAACGCCCTTCTCGTGAATGAATACGTAGCGCGCAGCGTTCGCTACTTCCTGATGGTAGTGGTCGGCGGCGTGCTTTGGCCTATGACCTTCAAGTTCTTCGCAAGATTGGGAAGAAAGCAAAAGGAAGGAAAATAAAATGGCAAAGCTTTATTTCAAATACGGAGCGATGGGCTCCTCCAAAACGGCCAACGCCCTTATCACCAAGTTCAATTACGAGGAGAGAGGAATGCGCGTTTGGCTGATCAAGCCCGCCCTTGACGACCGTGACGGCGTGGGCGTGGTTCGCTCCCGTATCGGTCTTTCGGAGGAGGCGTACGTGGTTGCCCGCGAAACCGATCTTTATGAGACCTTCCTGAAGGAAAATCAGTATCACGTGGTGATCGCCGACGAATGTCAGTTCTTCACGGCGGAGCAGATCGATCAGCTTCGCAGGGTCGTGGACGAATGTGACGTTCCCGTGCTTTGCTTCGGTCTTCGCACCGACTTCCTCACCCACTTGTTTGAGGGAAGCAGAAGACTCTTCGAGGTGGCCGATTCCATCACCGAGATCAAGACCATTTGCTCCTGCGGCAAAAAGGCGATCGTCAACGCCCGTATCGACGGGGAAGGGAACGTGGTGACCGAGGGCGGTCAGATCCTGATCGGCGGCAACGATTCCTACGTGGCTATGTGTCACAGCTGTTGGCGAAGGGCCATTCGTAAATAATGGTAAAAAAAGGAGGTCTTCCTCCTTTTTTTGTTTCTTTTTACGAATAGTATTGGGCAAGATAAAACCGCACGAAAAAACTATAAATCGCATAAAACAAAAATCACAAAAGGGGACTATTGCGCATTTTTTTGAATTTCTATGCCGTAAAACTGGGAGAAATGTCGAAAAAAAGAGGTTTTGTTTCGGCATATTGCCGAAATAACTGTTGTTTTGTTAGAAAATCGAAATAATAGTTGCTTTTAACACCCCAAAATGATATAATACCCTCGGCTATTTTTATAGTTATTCTATTAAAGTGGAAGGAGCCTTGTCCCGATGGTGTATGATATTCAAAAAGCGGGTCTGTGGAAGCGGATGTCCGCGTATCTTTTTGATGTGATCCTACTTGGCATCGTGGCGGTGGGCTTCGCTTTTTTGTTGTCGACCGGTCTTCAGTATGACGGGCATGTGGCAACGAGAGAGACGCTTCGCCAAGAGTATGAAGTGCAGTACGGCGTGGAGTTTGACATCAGTCAGACCGAATACGCGGCAATGACCGAGGAAGAGCAGAAGGCGTATATGGAGGCCTATGAAGCCTTTGCCACCGATCCCGAGGTGAGCGCCTTGGATCTTCTGATCATCAATTTGACCTTAATGATCATCGGTATTGCTTTCCTTGGTGCGTTCTTGCTTTTGGAATTTGCGGTTCCCCTTTTGTTCGGCAACGGGCAGACCCTTGGCAAGAAGATCTTCAGCATCGGCGTTATGCGGGTCGACGGCGTTCGGATCAGCTTGTTCCAGCTGTTCGTAAGAACGATCCTCGGCAAATATACGCTGGAAACTATGCTTCCCGTGTTTGCCATTTTCCTGGTTGTCCTTAACGTAATGCCTATTGTGGGCATTGCAGGTGTGCTTCTTGTGCTTCTCTTGCAGATCTCCTTTATGATGACCTCGCAGTATCGCACGCCCATCCACGATATGATATCGGGTACGGTGACGGTGGATATTGCCAGTCAGATGATCTTTGATAGCACCGAGGCAATGATGGCGTACCGTCAGCGCGTTCACGAAGAAATGGTGGCGCGTGCCGAGTACCGATAAATTTGTTGGTTCAAAAATAAAACTATAAATTATTTTCAGGAAGGAAGATTTTATGAACGTTACCTTACAGAACCTTACAAAAATCTTTCCCTCTCGAAACAAGAAGGTCAGTGAAGAGGTTATTGCGGTAAATAACTTTACCTTCACCATCCCGGACGGTAAGCTGGTTGGCTTGCTGGGTCCCTCCGGATGCGGAAAGAGCACCACTCTTTACATGATCAGCGGCTTGCAGAAGCCTTCGAGCGGGCAGATCTTCTTTGGCGAGGATGATGTGACTGCATTGTCTGCCGAAAACCGCGGCGTTGGTCTGGTATTCCAAAACTACGCGCTCTATCCTCATATGACTGTCAAGCAGAACATTATGTTCCCCTTGCAGAACCTCAGAGGACAGGACAGACTGACCAAGGACGAGATGATCGAGCGCGCATACTATGCTGCAAAGCTGGTTCAGATCGACGACCTGATGGAGAGAAAGCCCAGTGAGCTTTCCGGTGGTCAGCAGCAGCGTGTTGCCATTGCCCGTGCGCTTGTTAAGATGCCTCGCGTCCTTCTTCTGGACGAGCCTCTTTCCAACCTTGACGCACGTCTTCGTCTTCAGACCCGTGAGGAGATCCGCCGTATTCAGAGAGAGACGGGAATCACCACCGTATTCGTAACCCACGACCAGGAAGAGGCAATGAGCATCTCCGACCTTATCGTGGTTATGAAGCTGGGCGTGGTTCAGCAGATCGGTCAGCCTCAGGAGGTTTATGACAATCCCACCAATCTGTTCGTTGCCAAGTTCTTAGGTACCCCTCCCATTAACGTATTTGAGGGATACGTGAAGGACGGTAAGCTTTACTTTGGTGGCGAGAAGGTTGCTATTTATGCAGAGAATGCCGGAAATGACGGCGTTGAAGCTTCTGCCGAGGAAGCTGCTGAAAATGTAGTTGAACCCGAGGTCATCGGCTTCAACTATGTCAACGGCGAGTACGTGATGGACGTTCCCGGTGTTGAGGATCGCGAGGTTATGATCGGTGTCCGTCCCGAGGGCTTTGTCCTTGACGAAAACGGCCCCCTTACCTGCGAGCTTTCCAGCGTAGAGGTTATGGGACGTGACGTCAGCATCGTTTCGAGGCACGCGGCTTCCGTAAATCCCGTCATCCGCTCTATTATCAATGCGGATAACAAGGTCGCTGTAGGTGCTGCTACCGTAAATTACTCCCTTAAGGCGCATAAGGTATTTATCTTTGACAAGGAAACCGAAGAAAGAATCCATTTCGAGGTGTAAGCATGGGTGTTTCGAATTTTCGTCTGGCGTGTGACCGATTCGGCGAAAAGATGAAACAGTTCCTCTTGAAGATCAAATTTGACAAGTGGAAGGGTTGGGTATACCTTGCCCCCTGTATCGTCTTACTTCTCGTCTTCACAGGCTGGCCTATTGTAAATACGTTGGCGATGGCCTTCCAGAACGGTTACGATACTATGGAGTGGATCAGCGGCGTTGATTTCTCCATCGGTATTGATAACTTTATCAAGGTAATCTCCTATTCCGGTTTTAAGACCTGTCTTCTCAATACCGTTATCCTTTGTGTGATCACGGTTCCGATCTCCACGTTCTTAGCACTCTTGATCTCGGTTTGTCTGAATTCCATCAAGGTATTCTCCAGATTCCTGCAGACCATTTACTTCCTGCCCTATGTAACCAACTCCATCGCAATCGGAATGGTTTTCGCTGCTATGTTTAATATGGTTGGTACGGCGTTTGGCGGACAGAATGAAATGATCCAGTCCGCAGGTATCGTAAATAATATCCTTGGCGTGTTCGGCGCAGGCCCCATCAACTGGATCAACGAGGGATCGGGATATTGGGAGAATATCTTCGTTATGTCCTTCTATATTATTTGGAACGCGCTTCCTTTCAAGATCCTCATCCTGCTTGGCGGTCTTCAGAGTGTCAACAAGCAGTATTATGACGCTGCGAAGATCGACAGCACGCCCAAGTGGCGCGTCTTCTCCAAGATCACCGTTCCGCTTCTTTCTCCTATGATCGCATACGTCGTTATCACCGGTTTCATCGGCGGCTTCAAGGAGTACTCCTCCATCGTCGGTATCTTCGGTGACGATATGGGCCCCACGGGAGACCCCAGACGACTGAATACGATGGTCGGATACATCTACAACTTCATTGACTCGCGTCAGGGACAGGCTTCTGCCGCGGCTCTCATTCTGTTCGGTATTATTTTTGTCGTAACGATGATCAATCTTTACGTCAGCAAAAAGAAGACCCATTTCTGATAGGAGGTAAGTATGTCTGAAGAAATCAAAAACGCAGAAACCGTTACCTCCGAGTCGAAGCGCGAGATGCGCGTGATGCAGAGAAAGGATCTGGCACGCGTTCGCACCGGTGCAACCGCGGGAAAGATCGTTTCCGGAATTTTCGTTTACTTATTCCTGATCCTGATCGCCGTGATCGTACTGTTCCCCTTCTATTGGATGATCATTTCCTCCTTGAAGACGCTGAACGAGTACAAGCTGTCCATTCCTACGCTGTTCCCCCGCGAACTTGTCTTTGGCAACTACGCCGAGGCGTTTACCGAGGCAAACCTTGGCAAGCTGTTCCTCAACACCGTATACGTAGGAATCGTGTCCACCATTCTTTCCCTTATTATAACGGTGCTTTCGGCATTTGCCTTTGCCCGTCTTGAATTCAAGGGGAAGGATGCACTGTTTGCCGTGCTTCTGGCAACCATGATGATCCCCGGTGAGCTTTTCACCATTACCAACTATCAGACCGTGTTCTACCTCGGCTGGATGAACACCTTTACCGTTCTGATCGTTCCGTTCCTTGTGAGCGTCTTCTACATCTATCTTCTGAAGCAGAACTTTATGCAGATCCCCAACGAGCTGTATCTTGCGGCTAAGGTAGACGGTACGAGTGACCTGAAGTATTTGTGGAAGGTTATGATTCCCCTTTCGCTTCCCACTCTCATCTCCATCACCATTCTGAAGATGATGGGCGCGTGGAACTCTTACGTATGGCCCAACCTCGTTACCGACTCGGACGAGTACCGACTGATCACCAACGGTCTTCGTAACGCGTTCGTGGAGTCCACGGGAGACGTAAACATCCCCGTGCAGATGGCGGCGGTTGCCATGGTATCCGCACCTCTGTTCCTTGTATTCCTCTTCCTTCGTAAGTATATTATGAAGGGTGTATCCCGAAGCGGAATCAAGGGTTAAACCGTTTGTTGTTATAAGATTTTTCAAAAATCCTAACAAATAAATTTCAAGTACGAAAGGAAACGACCATGAAAAAATCTCTCATAGCAATCGTCCTCGTTCTGGCTATGTGTCTTGGCGCTCTCACCCTTGTAGGATGCGGCGGCAGAGGCAAGATCGCAAACGCGGACCTCTCCGGTAGCTACGACGGAAGCGAAGTTACTATCGTCTTCTATCACACCATGAGTGCTACCAACCTTCAGCCCGTTCTGAATGACGCCATCGAGCGCTTCAACGAGCTGTATCCCAACATTCACATTGAGCATAAGCAGGTTGGTGACTACGACGCCGTTCGTAACCAGATCAAGACCGAGCTTACCGTTGGCGGTCAGCCCAACATCGCTTACTGCTATCCTGACCACGTTGCTCTTTACAACGTTGCAAAGGCAGTTGTTCCGCTTGATTCTCTGATCGAGAACGATAACGAGGTTACCCGTGCAGACGGAACCAAGGAGACCATGGGCTTCACCGACGAGCAGGTTGATAACTTTATCGACGGCTTCTACGAGGAAGGACGTGCCTTCGGCGACGGTACCCAGATGTACACCCTTCCTTTCTCCAAGTCCACTGAGGTTCTTTACTACAACAAGACCTTCTTCGACGCAAACAACCTCAAGGTTCCCACCACTTGGGAAGAGATGGAAGCACTTTGCGAGTACATCAAGACCAAGATCCCCAACTCCACTCCTCTTGGATATGACTCCGAGGGCAACTGGTTCATTACCATGTGCGAGCAGTACGGTTCTCCCTACACCTCCGCTACTAAGGTGGACGGTACCAACTACCTCTTCAACAACGAGACCAACTGGGCATTCGTTGAGAAGTTCGCAAGCTGGTATGCAAAGGGCTGGGTAACCACCAAGGAGCTTTCCGGCGGTTATACCTCCGATGCCTTCAAGAAGGCTGAGGGCGAGCTTGGTAAGAGCTACATGTCCATCGGTTCTTCCGCAGGTGCAACTCACCAGGCGCCCGACCTTGTAAACGGCGAGTACCCCTTCGAGGTAGGAATTGCTCCCATTCCTCAGGTAGACGTAAACAACCCCAAGGTAATTTCCCAGGGTCCTTCTGTATGTATCTTCCAGCAGGAGGACGTTCAGGAGGTTTACGCTTCCTGGTTGTTCGTGAAGTTCCTGACCACCGACGTTGAGTTCCAGGCTTCCTTCTCCGAGGCTTCCGGTTACGTTCCCGTAATTGAGAACGTAAGCGAGGACGAGCTTTACAAAGAGTTCCTTGACAATGCAACCGGCTACAAGTCCGGTATTGCCGCTTACTCCGCAAAGGTATGTCTTGAGCAGGCTGATGCTTACTACGTATCTCCCGCATTCAAGGGCTCTTCCACCGCTCGTGACGAGGTTGGTCTTCTGATGCAGGCCTGCTTCTCCAGCTACGAGGCAGCAACCGATAAGCTTGCTATGATCAAGGAGAAGTTTGCGGCCGCAATTGAAGAGTGCGAGTATTAATTGTTTGATCTATGAAGATCTTCAATAAAGTATTATTGTTCCTTTTGATCGCCTGTCTTGCCGTTTCGTCCTTCGTGGCGTGCGGTAACGAGGGCGAGGATACCACGGGGGGCGACGAGCTCGCCCCTTGGGTAGACTACGTTTCCCAGGTGAAGCTGGATCGCTCCTCGGGTACGCTGCAGATCGAAGCGACGGTAAAGTCCTTCATCGACGGTGATACCACACACTTCTACGTAGACCGCTCGGTTTGCGAGGACGGCGTGCTCAAGGCAAGATATCTTGCGATCAATACCCCCGAATCGACCGGTAAGATCGAGGAGTGGGGAAAGGCGGCTTCTAAAAATACCCGCGCCAAGCTGGAAAAGGCCGTTTCCATTATTCTGGAATCGGACGACGACGAGTGGAATATCGATTCCACCGGCGAGAGACATCTGGTTTGGGTCTGGTATAAGACGGCAGAGGACGAGGACTATCGCAATCTGAATCTGGAGATCCTCCAGGAGGGATACGCGATCTCCTCCAACGCTTCCCAGAACCGCTACGGTACGTACTGCACCGCGGCTATCGCCCAGGCGATCGCTTACGAGCTTTACGTATATTCCGACGAGCTTGACCCCGATTTCCCCTACGGAAATGCCGAGGAGGTCACGCTCAAGCAGCTTCGTACACATATTGAGGACTATGAGGGCGCCTTGGTTGCCTTCACGGGCGTTGTTACTATGAACAGCGACGGCTCCATCCTTGTCGAGGAATACGATGAGGAAAACAATATGTACTACGGAATGACCATTTATTACGGCACCTCCGGTCTTACCGGAGAGGGATTGGATCTCCTTATGATCGGCAACGAGCTTCGTATCGTCGGCGTGGTTTCCTATTGGGAAACGGGCGGCGTATATCAGGTCTCCAGCCTTGAGTACAATCGCCGTGATAAAGAAAACCCCAGAAACATCAAGCTTCTTTCCAAGGACCACACGGCAGGCTATTTTGAGGTCGACGCAAAGACCTTTACAAGCCAGATCGACGTTGTTCTTGAGGAAGAGGTCAAGACCTTCGATTATGCAGGTCTGGTTCTCAATACCTCGATCTCTATGAAGAATCTCACGGTCGACAGCGTGTACACCACGCCCGAGGGAGATTCCGCGGGAGCTATGACCCTTCATTGTACCGCCGAGGACGGAACCAAGATCGATCTCCGCACCATCGTTCTTTATGAGGATGGCGTAAAGGTGACCGCAGACCGCTTCGAAGGCAAAACCATTGACGTCAAGGGATTCGTTGATTACTTTGACGGCGACTATCAGATCGAGATCTACTCCGTAAAGGACGTAACGATCCACGACTGATCCCCATTTTGATATCCCAAATAAAAAATATAAAAAAACAAAGGAGATATTATGAAAAAGTTTCTTGCTCTCTTACTCGTAGCTCTCCTCGCGTGCTCTATGTTCGTAGCATGCGGCGAGACCGAGGTCGTTTATGACCTCGTAGGTGCAGCGGATTACGTAGACGGTCTCTACAGAGACGAGCTTTCCGTAACCGCAGTTGACTTCAGCGTTGTTTCCCAGGTTATCGTAGCAGGCGTTACCTATCAGATCGACTGGTCTGTTGACTCTGATAAGGTTACCGTTGGCGAGCCCGCAAACGGCGTTGTTGTGATCGGTGTAGACGAAAAGTCTCCCGAGGAGGTTTCTTACAAGCTTACCGCTAGCGTTAAGGACGGCAACGGCAACAGCGAGAACGTTACCTTCAAGCTTACCGTTCCCAAGTACGACGTTAACTCTCACGCTGACTATATGGCAGCTGTAAAGGGTGACATCCTTACCGTTGAGGGCGTTGTTGTTGCTATCAACTCCAAGGCTCTTGGTAACAAGTACAACCACCTCTTCATCGCTGACGAGTCTGTAACCGGCGGTTACTACTGCTACAGCGTAACCGAGGATCCCTCCGATCTCGGTATCAAGGTTGGTATGACCGTTAAGGTTACCGGTCCCATGGAGCCCTACTCCGGCATGCAGGAGATCAAGGGCGGTCAGGTAGCAGTACTTGACACCACCATCAAGGA
>JAZLBM010000273.1:0-3122 GCA_045613705.1 Eubacteriales bacterium
GCTCCACGCATAGTGAAGAGCAAGGGCTTGCCCAGCGAGTTGCTGTTGGTGGTGGACAAGGCTGTGTGGGAAAGCACGGTGGCCGACACCCTTAAACAGGTATTGGAAGGCCCAATTCCCGGATTGCCTCAGTTGGAAAGCCATTTCCGTGTAACGCGCATTTTCTCTCCTTACTATACCCAGACTTATACCACTTTCCATAGCAAACTGTTTGTGAAATTGGATGCCCAGGCTGCCAAGCCCATCCTGGGTGTTTCCTATGATGTCATTGCAAAACCTCAGGTAGAAGTGACGGTAAAGGCGGCAAATGTGAAAGATTTGGCCGAATTCATCGGAAGAAATCAGGTTTATATACGCGATGTGATTGCCGATGCCCAGTTGGAAATGCGTGTGGCTCAGTTGAAGCAAAAGTATAGCCAAAAGGCCCATTCTGAGTTGAAGGCCGTTATGGGGCGTACCATTTTTGCTCCCGAGGAAATCCGTGCCGCCAAGCGGGGAAATAATTTTTTATGGGCTGGTTCCAATCTTAACGAAAAGGACCTCAATGTGGTGGTCTACACTTATCCGTGGGACGGCAACGATGTGCTTCAACCCCTTCATTTTGCTGCTATGCGCGATTCTGTCATGCAGGCCAATATCCCCGGAAGCCAGCCTGACCAATGGATGGAAACGGTTCGCGAGGACGGACTTCCCTTGCTGGCCAGCCGTTTACGTAAACTCAACGGAGGTGTTGTGCAGGAAGTGCGCGGTCTGTGGCAGATGAGAAACGGTGCATTGGGCGGACCTTTTGTTTCTCTGGCGCGGATTGATACTGCCGCAAATGAAGTGCTTGTGGCAGAAGGGTTTGTCTATTCACCTTCTACCGAGAAGCGCGATCTTCTGCGCCGTGTTGAGGCTGCCATTCGTACCGTTAAGTAAACGCCAGCCTTTCCTTTCGTTTTGTCAGTAGAAACAATGCGTTTTTTGGGCAAGCCCTCATTTTTTGCTTGTTGCCGAAATGTGAGGAAAATCCTTCAAACAGGATGAAATAAAGGATACTTATCGTTATCCTGAAAATAGAATAACTAATTAATAAATAGCACTTTGCGTTTACTGTCTTATACTGATATAGGTAGACACATTTAATAACAATTAAAAATGTGTATTATCTATGAGTACCAAACATCAATTTTACAGCGAAGAGGATCGTTTGTCGATTCTTCGCGACTATTATTCTTCAGGGATGAGCATGTATGCTTGTGCCCAAAAGTATCATTTAAGCACAAGTTCTCTTCTCTTTAAATGGAAAAGGATGTACGAATCTCATCCGGAATTAGTATCTTTGCGCCCGGAACCAATCGAAGAGGATATGGCTAACCGGGACAAAGAGAGCTACAAGGAAGAGAATGCAGCATTGAAGAAGCGCATCAAGGAGTTGGAGAAGGCTTTGGCGTTCTCCAAGTTGGAGACGGAGGCTCGCGACCTTCTGATAGACAAGGCCGAGTCTTACTTCAATATTCCCATAAGAAAAAAATCTGGGGCCAAACAGTGACGGAACTGGTTGAGTGCCGCGGCCTTAAGGTCGCGCTCTCGTGCCGTCTGTTTGGCCATACCCGTCAGGCTTGGTACCAGTCCAAGGCTGACATCGAGGCGGAAGTTGAACGTGAGAAGCTTCTGCTGGACAATGTACGCGAGATCCGTCAGGAAGATCCCCGTATCGGCTGCTATAAATTGTGGCTCATGCTGTGTGACATCTACGGTAGGGAGATGATGATGGGGCGGGACAGTTTCTTTACCCTCCTACGCCGTCACGGATTGATGCTCCCTCCTCCCAAACCGCGCCATACGACCAACTCGAACCACCGCTATCACAAATGGAAGAACCTCATAAAAGGCTTTGTCCCCATGGCTGCAAACCAATTATGGGTGGCCGACATCACTTATGTCATGCTCAATACGGGGGATGTATGCTACTTGCATCTGATAACGGACGCCTATTCACACAAGATTGTAGGATGGGAACTGGCCGACACACTTCGTGCCGCCATTACCATCAAAGCTCTTGAACAAGCCATCGCACAGACAGGTGGCGTATCCTTGGAAGGGCTTGTACACCACTCTGACCGTGGAGTGCAGTACTGCTGTGACGATTATGTCGGCATACTTAAAGAACACAGCGTCAGAATCAGTATGACCGAAGACTATAACCCGACGGACAACGCCATCGCAGAACGCACCAATGGTGTCATCAAGACAGAAACTGTCTACTCCAGAAAGACATTCAACTGTATAGAGCACGCAAGAAACGTCATCGGGCGGTTCATACACTTCTACAACTATAACCGTCCCCACATGAGCATCGGTTACAAGACACCGGCAGTGGTCCACATGGAGACTGGAGAACAGAAAAAGATGTGGAAGAGGAAGAATTATCCTAAAAAGGTGTACAACAATGGAAATAATGACATACCTTTGCCGTGCCGAGCAACGGGGTCGGATGATGGCTGCAACCATCACATCGGATTAACCACGTAAAAGAATGAATGTCCCGTCGAGGGACATCCATTCTTGCCGAACAACGAGGACGGACTCCAGCTGTCCCATCTTAACGAAAGTGTCAACACTCACAGCATGGAATCAAGGAAACCGTAAACCTCAACAGTATGGCTAGAGAAAAGGTGTAAATCTTTTCAGCTAATGAAGCAAAAAACCGTCTACTGAAATCAGGAAAAGACAGACCCTGAATCTCCCAATCCAAAGAAACACCGTCTCAAAGAAAAGTTAACGCGATTACTTTGCCGATGAAACACGTTAACTTTTCTTTGAGACAGTGTTTCTTTTCAAATCGAAATTCATCTGTTACCACACATGTAAGACAACGTTGTTTAGAGGGAATTATATCAAAGTAATCACGAATGTAGCAGAATTATCAGGATCTAATTTAAGCAAAACGTTTTTTAAAGGTAAAAACCGGTAAAAACCGAAGTTTTTTCGGTAAAACCGCTAGTTTCTACCGAAAAACGACAGCCTCTGGCAAAATAAATTGTAAATTTGCAGTTGATAAATTGGCTTTGCACGCAAAAATACAAAATAATAATATTATAAGGAACAATGAGAACAAACAAATGGATGGCAGTCGTGTT
>JAZLBM010000274.1:0-2546 GCA_045613705.1 Eubacteriales bacterium
TGAAACCGCTCAAGATCAACCCCGCTGACGTAAGAGGCTTTAACTATCATCCCAGCTATTCCATTAACGCCCTGACCGACTGGTTTATGTTTGACGAGGCACTTTGGCGCCGCGAGCTGACCAACGGCAAGGAGAAGTTCCCCAAGATGAACACCGTTCGTCTGTGGCTCTCCTGGAACGCCTACTGCGGTATGCAGGGGCGCTTTATCGAGTGCCTCCGAAAGGCCATCGATATCTGCCGCGATCTTGGCGTCTACGTCATTCCTTGCCTTTTCAACCGCTGGCACGACCCTATGGTGGACGGCGACAGCGTCTACATCGACCACTTTTTGCCCAACAGCAGCTGGCTTCATAAGTTCGGCGATCCCTTCACCGATTACATCGACGCCCTTTGCGAGGCCTTCGGCGACGAGGAGCAGATCCTTGTGTGGGACATCTGCAACGAGCCCATGGCCTACAACGGCGATTTCCCCATGAAGGAAACGGTGATGAAGTACGAGCTGGAGTGGCTGCACCGCGTGGCCGACCGTATGCGCGCCAACGGCGTGTCCCAGCCCCTCGGCCTCGGTAGCACGGGTATGCAGCCTATGGAGGTCTTCGGCGACGTCTGCGACGTCTATCTGACCCATTTGTACTACCGCAACGGCGAAATTGCCTACTTTGAGAACAAGGTGAAGCGCTTTGTGGCCGAGTCCGAAAAGAACGGCAAGCCCCTCATCTGCTCGGAGTGCTGTTGGGGCTCGATCGATGACAAGGAACGCGCCGAGCTGATCCGCGTGACCCTTTCCACCTTTAAGAAATATAACGTCGGCTTCGTGGCACACGCCCTTCAGCATTGCGGCTGCGCCGACCTGCACGGCCCCGAGGACGGACGTCTCACGCCCAACATCGGCAACCTGTGCTTTATCAACAAGGACGGCTCTATGCGCCCCTACCACGAGGTTTTCAACGAATTTTGACGGTCTTGCGCCGCGCACAACGTGCGCGGCGCTTCTTTTTCTATAGAATCTTATTGAAAAATTTCGGGGTCTGTGCTATAATTCATACGTATAGACCGCGTTTTGCCCATAAGACGATGGAAGGAGACTGTATGAAGATCACTGTTTTTGGAAGCTGCTCCGGCACGGAGCCTTTCCCCGAAAGACATCAAACCGCTTGGGCCTTGGAGAAGGACGGGCGCGTCTATTGGTTTGACGCGGGGGAGGGATGTGCCCACACCGCCCATCTGATGGGCGTGGATCTGCTTTCGGTTTCGGATATTTTTATCTCTCACCCCCATATGGATCACGTGGGCGGCCTGCCTCACCTGCTTTGGTGTATCAAAAAGCTGTATACGCGCACCAAAATGGCGCCGAAATTCGGCGACGTCACGGTGCACGCCCCCACAAAAGCCCCCTTCTTGGGTGCGATGACTATGCTGGAGGACTCGGAGAGGGGAGCTGTCGCGCCCTACCGCGTGCAGTATGCGCCCGTTACCGACGGCGAGCTTCTCTGCACCGACGGACTGACCGTCACGGCTCGGCACAACTTGCATATGAAGCCCACGGAGGAGGGCTACCGCTCCTTCTCCTTCGTTATCGACGCCGACGGACGGCGCATCGTCTATACGGGCGACCTTGCCTCCCTCGAGGAGCTGGAGGCCCTCGTGGCGGACGGATGCGACGCGCTCTTCTGCGAGACGGGACACCATAAGCCCGAGGAGATCTGTGCCCTTGCCAAGGCGCACGGCGTTGGACACGCGTATTTCCTGCATCACGGACGGTATATTATGCAGAATTTCGACGAGGCCCTCGCGAAATGCCGCGCCATTTTCCCCGCCGTGACCTTCTGCCACGATCGGGACGTGTTTGAAATTTGAAAAAACGAATCCCCCCCGCGATATGTGCGAGGGGGGATTTTTTATTGCCCGTAAACGTCGGCGATGCGACCCACCACAGGGGGAATGTCTGCCATAATGTCGGTCATCGCGGTGCAGAATTTGTCGAAGAAGCCGTCCGAACGCTCCCCATCCTCATCGGCGATCAGCATAGATGCCAGATAATACTGCGCCGCAGGGGAGAAGCGGGGAAGAAGCGGAAATTCGTCGTCGTCCGCCGCAAAAACGGGACAGACCGCCGCCTTGGGCTCGGCACCGATAGCCGCGCGGTACTTGTCGTCAAGCGCGGTGTTTTCGGTGATGAAATTGGCGATAATGTAGGGCGCGCGCTCGGCGTAATCCTCGGCGTCAAGCCCCACCGGCTCGCCCACGAGGGCAAGAGCCCCCAGAAAAATGTCCTTGTTCGTCATACCTTTTCCTTTCGTGGTTTGGTTGTGGTTGATAAATTGATGTTTGTCGCGCCGGCGCGCGAAGTGCAGAATGCAGAATGCAGAGTGTAGAGTTATAAATTGATGTTTATGGGTCTGTACATGGCGAGCGAATAGCCTCCCTCCGAGAGGGAGGTGCCGAGCGAATGCGAGGCGGAAGGAGCCTGCGGTACAAGTGACAAACGCTTGCCATACCAAGGCGCAAAAGGCTTTGTCACGCGTGCTCCCTCAGTCGCCTTCGG
>JAZLBM010000275.1:0-1602 GCA_045613705.1 Eubacteriales bacterium
CCCTCAAAGACAAGATCCACGTAGCCGCCCGAAAGCACCGCATCATAGTAGGACGCGAGGGCACTGTCCGCCACCGTGGTCACGCCCGATTTGGAGGATCCGAGCCCGTCGTGCAGAGAGTAAACGATCAGATCGGCGCCGTCCGCGCGAAGCCGCTCGGCCTCGGCCTTGACGAGAGCCGTCAGCTCGTCGCCCACCTTGAAATACAGATTTTCCACCTTATCGGGAGAGATGGAGGAATAGCAATCGCCGATGGCGCCGATGATGCCCACGGTAACGTCACCGCACTCCACGGTGACCGAAGCATCGGCATAGGAAGCCCGCGCATTCGTCTCGCGGTCATACACGTTGATGGCAAGAAAGGGAAACTCGGCAAGCGCGTCGTTATCTTCAATATACGATTCGTCCCAGTCGAACTCGTGGTTGCCAAGGGTCATGGACACGAAATCCAGCTCGTTCATCCAATCGGTGACGATAAGCCCGTGGGTCATATTGGACTCGGCGCTTCCCTGCCACATATCACCCGAGGAGAGGAAAAGGGCGTAATCGTCGGTCTTGCGAGCCTTCTCAAGGTAGGTGGACAGCTCGTCCACGCCGGGCTGGCTGTCGGTGTCGTCAAGCTTGCCGTGCAGGTCGTTCACGGCGTAAAGATCCACCACAACAAGCACCGAAACGGCACAGCCGTCGCAAATGCCGTCATCATTGCCGTCGGTGTGGGCGCAGAGGGGCGCATTGTCCGCGCAAGCCCCAAGAAGCAGGCTGAGGACGAGAAGTGCGGATATAAGTAAGGATATCTTTCGTTTCATAGAAGCCTCGTGTTGTTTATTTGTGCCGCTTCCAAGCGCCCATCACCATGAAGGGCAGGTGAACCAAAAGCACAAGGATGCAGGCAACGGCGGCCAACGAGAGGAAATAGACGTGCCAACCGTGATTCAGATTCAGTATGGGCAGACCCTTCATGGGCGGCACCCGAAGAAACAGAAAATTGGTCTTGTATTGCTCAAGCACGCTGTTCATCATAAACGCTACCAGCGTGACGCAGAGCAACAGCTTCAGATTGTTGCGATAGGCGCGGAAGGAGAGATCCACCCGCTCCACGAAGGCAAGATAAATGCCGTAAAACACCAAAACGCCGTGGATCAGCATATACTGCCAGACCCTTGCCTTCGCGGGATCCACGCCCTCGGTGGGAATCAGAAGCGCCATGGCGGCGCCGATGAAAAGGCAAGGAACCATAAAGCTCTTCAGCACGCTGATCACCCGTTTGTCTTCAATCAGGTTGGTAAAGATGACCGTATAGATCATGATGGAGCACAGGTGGAAGGACAGCTGTGTCTGATTCAGAACGTAGCCGCCAAAGGGGGACGGCTTCATGGAAAGCGACATATGAAAAACCTTCAGCGCCATAAGGATCAACATCGTTCCCAGACCCACAGCGCGGTGGGAGGTCCCCATCCGCTGAAGGACGAAAAGCGCGACGGCAATCCCCGCACCGATGAAACCGAGCCAGATAAAATGTTCCGGGGTAAACATGGAAGCCTCCAAAATCGGGTGTAATGTATCAAGCACAGTATAGCACGCCCGACGGAAAAATGCAACGGT
>JAZLBM010000276.1:0-6697 GCA_045613705.1 Eubacteriales bacterium
ACACTCATCCGTCGCGTTCCGCGACACCTTCCCTATCATAGGGAAGGCTTTCGACGCGAGTGCTAACACACCTATAAATCAAAATTTGAAGATCTTACTTATACTCCTCCAGGATCTCGGCGAGGAGGAGGGGGTCGTCGGTCATAATGCAGTCGACGCCCATTTCGATAAGCATGCGCATATCATCGGGGTCGTTGATGGTCCAATACTGAACCGCGATATTGCGGCGGTGGGCACGCTTCACAAGAGTCTTCTTATCCAGGGGCACAACCACGCCGATATCGTAGGAAAGGGGGATCTGAAGGCAGGCAAAATCACCCCGATCAAAGAGGTTGACGCCAACGTACTGGGTCAGCACAAACTTGGCGGCGCTTCCCGTGGGGGCTCCGCGAAGAAGCTCGGGATACTTGGTCTTCAGCTCCTGCTCGATCTCGTTATTGAAGGTGCCGATTACGATCTGATCACAATAGGCAGGGTAATCGTCAAGCACCGACGCAAGGATGCGACAGGCTTCTCTGCCCCGATCGCCGCCGTCCTTGATCTCCACGATGAACATAAGGTCAGGGTGGCTTTCGTAGAACATCTCAAACAGCTGCTCTACCGTTGCGATCTGCAGGCCCTCCGCTTCGAGGTCGGTCACGTCGCGGTAGGGACGGTTGCCGTTCTCATCCTCAAAATAGTAGCCGAAATTGTACTGCTGAAGCTCGGCAAGGGTCATATCCTTGATATAGTGGCGATTGACCTTGTCGCGGCAAAGCTGCTCTACCTCATCAAGGGTAATGTCGCCGTTAACGTTACAGGTCTCGTCGATATAGCTGTCGTGGTTATACACAAGGTAGCCGTCGGCCGTGAGGTACAGGTCGCTCTCGATGATATCCACGCCGATGGTCAGCACCGCCTCGCGGAAGGCGCGAAGGGTATTTTCGGGGTTGCTCTTACCGCCGCCGCGGTGTGCCGCGATCATAGGAAGTCCTCCCTCCTCTACCAAGAAGAGGTTGTTCTCCACGTTGGCACGGGGCGGAATGACGTTCACGACAATCAAAAAGAGAAGAATGGTAACGAGGATACATCCTGCGATTTTCAAGCCTTTACGGTTTTTCATAGTCCAATTTCTCCTATCGATAGATATTCCTATGTGAATTATATCACATCTTTCGCCCAAAAGCAAGAAAAAATCGTCGGTCTTTGCTCTCGCACAAAAGAAAACCCACCCGCAAAAACGGGTGGGTAGGATGCGAAATTATTCGGTGCGAAGAGCCACAACGGGATCCTTCTTGGCCGCCATACGGGAGGGGATGAGACCCGCCACGATGGTGAGGATCATACTGATGGCAACCAGGATCACCGCGCCCTCCCAAGGCAGATATGCCGTAAGCTGAGGGATGCCCGTAAGATAACGGACGATAGCATTGATGGGGAGGCACAGAAGCACGGTGGAGCCGATACCGATAAGGCCCGCGGTGAAGCCAACGATAAGCGTTTCGGCGTTGAACACGCGGGAAACGTCGCGCTTGGAGGCACCGAGGGCGCGCAGGATACCGATCTCCTTGGTACGCTCCAGAACCGAGATATAGGTGATAATACCGATCATAATGGAGGACACCACAAGGGAGATGGAAACGAAGGCGATCAGCACGTAGGAAATAACGTTGATAATGGTAGTGACAGAGGACATCATAATGCCTACCACGTCGGTGTAGCGGATGTGGTCGATCTCGTCCACGCCCTCGTTATAGGTGGAAATGAATTCCTCAAGCACGTCCTTGGAGGCAAAATCCTTGGCATAGAAGTGAATGCCCGAGGGCTTTGCCTGCTCGGCGTCGCCAAGGCGAGCGAGGATGGTCTTCTGCGTCGCGTCGGTCTGAGGCGCCATGGAATAGAGGGTCTCCTCGGTGGAGGCGAACTGCTCGTCGTCCATCATCTGCAGAAGAATGAGGAAGGTCTCCTCATTGATCTCCATTGCCATGATCTGCTCGTTCATATAGCCGTAGATGGTGCTCATGGCCTCGGCGCCGCACAGATCGTGAAGACCCGCGATGTCGAAGGGGATCTGCTCGTTCTTCTCGACGCCCGCGAAGAGAAGCATCGTCTCGTTAAAGGAGAAGCTGGGCAGAAGCTTTGTAATATTTTCGGGGGTGACGGTGACGTTGCCCATACTCTGGGAGAGCACCGTGCAGAGCATCGAAACGCCCTGGGGGTTGACCCGGGATGCAATAGGAAGCATCTGAGAGGTCAGCATCGACAGCTCCTCGTTGGACATAAAGCTGACGAAGCCGAGGAAGGACATTTTATCGGTCACGGGGGGATTCTGGGTGTAGACGTCCTTGACCTGCGCCGTCATCATCGAATAGATGAAGCTCATCGTGGAGTTATCGATGGTGCGGATCAGCGCATCGATATTCTCACGGGTGTAGACGGTGCGCTCGAACTCAAGACCCGTCAGCACGTTGTGAGAAGGCGTTTCCTTCTG
Organism: Eubacteriales bacterium; assembly: GCA_045613705.1. Taxonomy (GTDB): domain Bacteria; phylum Bacillota; class Clostridia; order Oscillospirales; family CAG-272; genus RGIG8775. The sequence continues at coordinate 2,471 of JAZLBM010000276.1, forward strand.
CTGGGCGATGACCTCGCTCTCGCCGTTTGCGGCAAGGATCATCTCGGTCAGCTCGTGGGTGTAGCCGATGGCGCCCGCAATAGAGGTGGCGGTAACGCCCTCGCGGGGACGGATGATACCCGAGATCACAAGCTCGGTGCCGTGGGTAGTGACGAATTCCTCCTGGTCATAGGTGGCAGCAAGGTCGCGCACGTCGCGCCAGATGGGATATTCCTCGCCGTCAACGGTGTAGACGGCATCCGTCTTTTCATAGAAATCGGAGGTGTTGAGGAGGCGGAAGCGAAGACCCAGAAGATCGTCGAAGGAGTAGGGCTCCACGGGGGTGGAATCGTACTCGCCGCCGTTCATAAGACCCATCATAATGTCCTCAAGCTCCGACTGGTCAAGAAGACCCAGCATATAGGCGGTCATCTTGCTGATCTGATTTCCTTGGGAAACCACGAGAACCACCTCGTTGGCGGCGGTGGGCCATTCGCCCGCGATGACCTCATACTGCTGATCGAGGAGGTCGGCGTTGTTCATCATCTGAGACATAACGCTCATACCGCCCATGCTCATACCGCTGGATTCGGCTGCGTCCATCATCTCGGTGACGCCCGAGAAGGCATCGCCCATATTGTCAAAGATGGTGGTGGGGTTGATCTGGGTCTTGCCGTCTGCCGAGAAGACCTGCAGGTCGAAGTCGTAGGTGTATTGCACGTCGCTGACAGAGTCGGCGATCTCGTCATAGTGCTCCTCAAGGTAGGCGTAGAAGGCCTCGAGGTTATTGCTGACGGTGGCGCTCATCGCCGCCATCATAGTACCCATAGAGTCGTCTACGTAGATCTTATTGGGATCGTTCTGTGCGGAAACCGTCTCCTGCACCTGGGTCATAGCCGTCAGCATCGCCGACATATCCTGGGTCTCCTTCTGCAACGAGAGAGGATAGGTGGACAGGGTGTCCTCCTGCACCATAGCGATGTAGGCGTTGATACCTGTGGACAAGGACAGGATCAGGGCGATACCGATGATACCGATACTGCCTGCAAAGGAGGTCATAAAGGTACGACCCTTCTTGGTCAGAAGGTTGTTGAAGGAAAGAGAGAGTGCGGTGAAGAAGGACATGGAGGGCTTGCGCTCCGCCTTTTTCTTCTTCGCCTTCTTACCCGCAGGCTTTGCCGCCTCGACGGGCTTCTCCTCGGACGCGGCGTCGTAGGGGTTGGTGTCGCCCGTGATCTTACCGTCGATGATGCGGATGATACGGGAGGAATAGGTCTCGGCAAGCTCGGGGTTGTGGGTGACCATAATGATCAGCTTCTCACGGGAGATCTCCTTGAGGATCTCCATGATCTGCACGCTGGTCTCGGTGTCAAGTGCACCCGTGGGCTCGTCGGCAAGCAGGATCTCGGGGTCGTTGACAAGGGCACGGGCGATGGCCACGCGCTGCATCTGTCCGCCCGACATCTGACCCGGCTTCTTGTGAAGCTGGTCGCCAAGTCCTACCTTGACAAGTGCCTCGGTGGCGCGGCGTCTGCGCTCTGCCTTGGACACGCCCGACAGGGTCAGCGCAAGCTCCACGTTGGCAAGCACCGTCTGATGGGGGATCAGATTGTAGCTCTGGAAGACGAAGCCGATGGAGTGGTTGCGGTAGGTGTCCCAGTCGCCGTCGGAAAAGTCCTTGGTGGAGCGTCCGCCGATGACAAGGTCGCCGTCGGTGTAGCGGTCAAGACCGCCGATGATGTTTAAGAGGGTGGTCTTTCCACAGCCCGAGGGGCCGAGGATGGACACGAACTCACTTTTACGAAAATCGATGGATACACCGCGAAGCGCGGCAACCATGTTGTCGCCCGCAGCGTAGTTTTTGATAATGTTCTTCAGTACAAGCATATAATTCTCCTTTTTATACGGATATCATTATACCACAGTTTTGTAAACAAAGTGCTACGGGAGTTGAAATTTTTTTGAACGGAGGAGGTGAGTTTTGATTTGTCGGTGAGGCGAAGAGCCAATTAACCCGTCATACGAAGGAGGTCAAAACCTTCTTGAAAGAAGGTTTTAACAATTCCCAGAACTTTCAGGTAGGGGAATTGGCAAAGTCATTTTGTAGCCTTCTCGCGCGCGAGAAGGCTAGGGCGCACGAGCCCGTCTGCGAATAGAATGCTCGCATTCTTTCGCTGACGGACACGTGCTGTCAGACAAACGCTTTGGCGTTTGTCTGCCTCAAAATGACGCAATATTCAGCGGTACCCATGCCAGAAAAGTTTTGCGGAGCTTTTTCAAAAGCGACCCTTTCGTAATGCGATACAGTAAGTATCTTCTAACCTATAAACATCAATTTCCCTTTCTCAAACAAACAAGGCACCGCCGCGGCGGTGCCTTTTCTTTTATTTGGTTTTGCTGAAGCCGAGGATGGCGGTGACGAGAAGCAGGATCGTCACAAGCAGGGCGGGCCAGCTGATGAGGGTAGAGGTGACGAAGATGGCGGTAGGCCCGTCGGCACCGCCGATAATACCCACGCTCCCTCCCCCGCCGAGGGTAGCGCCTGCGCCGACCAGGGCGGCGATCACGGGTATCAGCTCGAGAATGAGGGCGAGGATGGCGGCACAGATCACCGTGCCGAAGGCCAGTCGCCAAAGCCGTCGGCTTCTCTCCGCGCGCTTGGCAAACTGCTCGTTGAGAAGCTCCAGCTTGGCCGCAAGAGCGCGCACCGTGGGCACGTCCTCCTCGGGGATCTCCTCCCCAAGAAGCGCCGCGACCGAAACGTCAAGCGCCTCTGCCAGCGTGATCAGCATCTCGGAATCGGGTACCGAGAGTCCCTTCTCCCATTTGGACACCGTTTGCCGCACCACGTTCAGCTTGGCGGCAAGCTCCTCCTGGGAAAGTCCCTTGGCTTTTCTGTAGGATCGTATATTTTCACTTAACATAGCTCTTTCCTCCGTTTTTGATGCCTCTATTGTACCACGGATGGCGGCGCGGGGCAAGCAACGGATATTAACATTTGGCGTTTTCAGTGGAAAATCTTGCCGTCGCGCCAGATGAAAATGCCACGTGCCCAAGCGGCGGGCTCGCCGCGGCGCATCTTTTCCACGTAAACGCGGCGCAGGGTAGTATCGGTGGGAAGCGCGTCAATATCCTCCCCGACGGGGCAATCGAAGAAGCGCCAGCAGCTGCTGTAGCCGGCGTATTTTCCCGTCTCAACAATGGCAAAGTCGCGCAAGAACTGCACCATATTGGATTCGGGGGCAAGCACCTCCGCGTGCCAGGGGTCAAGCATCCAGGATTCGCAGGTGAAGACGATGGGCGCATCGCCGAACTTGCTCGCGAAGGTCTCTGCCGCCATACGGTAGGATTCCAGCACGTCGTCGTGACGCATACGGGTGCCCGTTCGGGGAATGTGCATATTGATGGCCTTGGTGCCTGCGGGAAGCGTCTCGCCGCAAACGGTGAAGTCCTTTTTCAGGGTCGTCATCTCGAACTGCAGACGACCGAGGGCGAAGCGAGTGAGGTCGAAAAATCCGGGAAACCAGAAGCTGACGAAGGAGCCCACCACGTTATGCACAAGGCGGCATTCCTCAAGCTTGTAGCGAAGATCCATCAGCGAGGCGTAGTAGATCTCCTCGTCGATGCCGCGGTCGGCGTACCGCGCGCGGAGCTTTTTGCCAAGTCCCAGGAAAAGAAGCATTTCAAGGGTGTAGCGATGGATGGAAAGGGTGTCGGCAAGGGCGCGCGCATCCTCGATCATCTCGCGGTATTCGCACTTTTCGGTCGCGTCATAGCGCGCCATAAGACGGCGCCACCAAGCGGTCGCGGTAGCATTCTCCGCAATGCGGTCAAAGGACGATAGAAGCACCTCCCGCGCCTCCGTGGGGAACGTCAAACGCTCCATCAGCTCTGCAATATCGGATCTCATTGTCTGCATAATTGCCCCTCCCTTTCGGTTCTTGCCTCCATTATAGCCGCCTCCCGTCCAAAAGTCAAGCGAATTGAAGGAATTGGAGGAGGTGCAAATTTTGATTTGTCGGTGGGTTTGATATGGCTAAGCAGAAACGAAATCGCACCCTCATAACCGTAGGGACAGGCGTCCTCGACTGTCCGAAAGCGAAGAGGATTGATTTTGTTTGCGGCTGTGCATAAACACCTTCTACAAAAGGATTTTATCAATTTTGAAATTGCAAAATCTATTGTAGGGACAGTCGAGGACGCCTGTCCCTACAATGTTTAGATCAAATTCGTTCGTTTGCGGATAGA
>JAZLBM010000277.1:0-5535 GCA_045613705.1 Eubacteriales bacterium
GGCGATTCACGAATCGCCCGCAACGAGCGGTGCGCACCCGTGAAAATGGCGTGAATCCTACATTTTCGGGCGGTTCGTGAATCGCCCCTACGGGTTTGTATGACGCCGTTTCGTACCATCAAACTCCCCGATAAATCAAAATTTGAAGCACATCCAAATTTCCATATTTATTGTACCATCTTTCGCGTGAAAATGCAAGATAAATGCAAAAAAAGGGAGACGTTTTCGTGTCTCCCTTATGCTTACAGCTCGATGCTATACATATCAAAAATGTGCAACGCTCTTGCGCGGAAGGTGACGTAGCCCTTCTTATAGCTGAACTTGACGGGCGCGCCGTCCGGAAGCAAACGAACCGCTCTTGGCTCGCGCTCGCACTTGACGGACAAGCGGAAGGCGGGCACGGTGCGCTCGCGCACGCGATCGGACAAATGAACCGCGCTTGCCAAGATCTCGTCGCCGTCGCGGAAGAGGGTGATCTCCACGTCCTCAGGGGCGTCGGTGCGCACGACAAAGTCACGCTTGTTGCCCATAAGGAGGGACAGCAGGATCTCGCCGTAGTCCTCCACGTCAATGCCCTCAATGGGAAGGGCGCTCCAGATCACGCGGCCCCGTCCGTAATTGCGGATGACCACCGCAGGCATTTTGGTGGCGCGACCGGGCGGGTCGGAGTGGATAGACGCGAAGGTATTGGAATCGGGGGGCGTGTACGGCAACGTGATGGTTGCCACCACCGATCTTCTATCAACGCCCTTGACGATGGGTGCCGAGGTGGCATCCATAAACAAGGGATATTCGGCATTGAAGCCGCGGAATTTGCTCTCATAGCGCTTCTTGGGTGCAATATAGATCTTATTCTCGGCGGTGTAGCCCGCAAGCTCGCCGCCTACCAGCTCCTTCAGAAGAGTGGGATGATCGGCGCCGCTGAAATAGAGAGTACCGCCCTCGCGCACGTAATCCACAAGGCGCTCCACGTCAACCTCCGTGTCCTTGAGGACGGGGGCGATAAGATAGGGATAGTCCAAGGGGGCCCAGTTGCCCGTGATGCCGTAGGGGATATGGTGCTCCGTCAGCGTCTTCGCCGCATTTGAAATGCAACGGATGGAGGTAAAGGTCTGATTGTTGCGGGGATCGTTGCCCACGTCGTGACGGCTTCTGACGCCGTAGTACACGCCCACGTCGGTCACGGGCTTGCCACGGAAGTAGGGCTCGTAGGGCTTGACGAGGGAAAATGCGCGGCCCACCTCGTCGTACACACGGCGATCCATAGTGCCCACGGGATCGATGGCATCGATAACCAGCGTGGCGCCGTGGTTGGCCGCCGTCACCGCCATAGAGGTGCGCATCTCATTTTGCGACTTGGTCACGGTATGGGTACGGAGCGAGGGCTTGCAACGGGAGAACATATACTCATAGGGCTGATTTTTCGTGTTGCCGTAGTACAGCTTGCACGCCACCGATTGGGACAGGGTGTTACCGTAGAGGTCGCCGCCCGAATAGTCGATGCGCTTGGCGATCCCCTCTCCGCAACCGCATCCCGTTCCGCTGGCGACTGCCGAGGCGTGGTTGAATTCTACGGAAATTTTGGGGTTGCGCTTTTTGACGTGATCCACAACCGCGCCAACAAACTCGTCCATCCAGTCAAACTTTTTGGTGGAGAAACGGACGTAGTCGGGAGACTTGACGCCGGGAAGCACGGGCATCTCGCCCCCCTCTTCCCTTGCCCATCGGTCGCGGCACCAGCGACAGTAGCATCCGCCGCCCGGCCAGAAGGGCATATCAAAGAACATTCCCTCGGGGGAGAAATAGTCCAGCATCTCGTCGATCTGATCGAACACAAACTGACGGTACTCCATATTGTTGGGACAACACAGACCGTAGCGCGCAAGCTTGGTGGACGCGAAGGCCATAGTCGTGCCCCCATTCTCTCCCTTCTCGCGTCGGGAGAGACCGCTTGGCTCTACCAGTCGCCATTCGGGGTGGCGGTCGTGCTCACGGGTGTTGTAAATGGGGCTGTAGTAACCGACGGTCTTAATGCCTGCCTCGCGGCAAAGCTGCTCCACCCGCAGCATCATATTCTCGCGGCCCTCGAATGCGCGGTGCATCGTGCCGGTCTTGGTGGGATAGTAACAAAGTCCCGCGTGGGACTGATAGTAAAGCATCGCCACGTTAATGTCGGCGCGCTTGAGATTCTCTACGTATTCTTCGGGTGAAAACTTGGACAAAAAGCTATCGTCCCAGTCGTCGATATGCATATCCATCAGGTGTCTTCTGTAAAGATTGGAATACCACATAAGAGCCTCCGCCTGTTGTTTTTTTCGCTTCCATTGTATCATACCGTGCCAAAAACCACAAGAGATATAGTAAACTTTTTTTATAACAAAATACACCAAAAAAAAGAAAACGCCTACGGACGTATCCGTAAGCGTTTTTCCTTATGCCAAGGCTCTTTCCAGCCAAACAAGACCAATGGAGAACGCATCGTGAAGACCGTTCTTCTCGCCCTGCTTGATTACCTTGTTGGGATCCTTGGAGTCGATGATCTGAATAAAGATCTTGTCGGGAAGGCTGGTGCCGTCCACGTCCTTGTAAGACATGATCTCAAGAATCAAAATGCACTTTTCACTCATATCGCCGTAGCAAATGGTGTTTCCCTCTCTTACCAGCGGCTTGCCCTTGTATTCAAGATACTCTCCGCTGACCAGCTCGCGCTTATCTGCCATAATTAGCCTCCTTATTTTCTATCTATATAGACGGTATTTCATTCTGTTCTTATTATTGTACCACAAAAAAACAGTTAAGTCAATACCCCTCGGGGATAAATCAAAGGATCACGGGATTTTTGCGCATCCACTCGCCCGCGGGCTTTGCCGCAGGATGTGCCAAGCCAAACAGAGAATCGGCCGCAAGGGAAAGCGCATACTGACGCGGCGAAGCCTTTTGTCCGTCGGCAGGCTTTGTGACGATGGGAAGCCCCCCTTCCCTCTTGCGAAGAGCGGACAAAAGCTCACATCCCACCTTGGTGGCGCCCAGCACCGTAGTGTAGCCTACGGGGGCGCGCAGATCGGCGGCAGTCACGCCCGTCATAGCAAAGAGCACGGCGCGACGGATCTTGGCATCGGTATATTTTTTGGTTGCCACCGAAGCGAACAGCTCCGTAAGGCTCGTGACCTCCCGAGCCGCATCCGTGAGGCGGTACTCAAGACCGTTTCCAAGCTCGGCGATGGCGGCAAGCCCTTCGGGATCGGCGGTGCGAAGGAAGGCGAGAATGGCGGTTGCAAGGCGCCCCATATCCACGGGGGCATCACCGCGTGCTATGGCCTCTTTCAGAAGATCCGCGGTCACGTCGGGCACGAGGGGCGCGATCTCGGCAGATCTTCCCTCGCGGATCAAACGGCGGATAGCCGTGGCAGAAGCAAAGGTGGTGTCCTCCACCTCCCTCTTGCGGAAGCCGTCTCCAAGGCGCGTGACGGCAATGGGCTCAATATCGTATCCACCCGAAAGGATGGCCTTGCAATATTCGATGCCCAAAATATCGTTGGATTCGGGACAAAGCGGCTCGCCGTAGGTCGCCTCATAAGCCTCGGCAAGGGCGGAAAAATAGCCGTCGGCCGTGCCGCGCCCGTCGTGGGTCACGGTTGGCACAAGATCCCTTGCCACCGCGGCGGCGCGCTTTAAGTGCTCCACGTCTCCGCTCTCCGAGCCGAAGCATATGCGGTCGACACCCACCGATGCCAGCACCGAGACCCCTGCGGACGCGAAGAACTCGGCGCTTGCCGACGAATAGGGGTACGGAAGCTCCAGCACAAGGTCGGCACCGCTCCGAAGCGCCATCTCGGCGCGGGTGTATTTATCCACGATCGCGAAGCTACCCCGCTCGGTCGCGTTGCCGCTCATCACACATACGATGGCGTCGCTTTTCTTTCTTGCCCACTCCAGGAGATAGCGATGTCCGTTGTGGAAGGGGTCGTATTCGCAAACAATGCCCGTGATCCTCATATCTGTCAGCCTTTCTGCTATAAAAATTCAAAATCCTATTGAAAAAAGGAAAAAATTGTTGTATAATATTTGTTGTGTTTTAATTTATATCTTTTTTTGGAGGTTTCATCATGAACGTACTTGTTGTAAATGCGGGCTCCAGCTCGCTCAAGTATCAGCTTTTTGACACCACCTCGAATACCGTTATCGGCAAGGGTCTTTGCGAGAGAATCGGTATTGACGGTGCCATCACCCACAAGCAGCTCGTCACCGGTAAGGAATATGCCGCAGAGGTGGCTATGCCCGACCATACCGCTGCTATGAAATACGTCGTTGAGGCGCTGGTTTCCCCCGAGCACGGATGCGTAAAGAGCATGAGCGAGATCGAGGCCGTCGGTCACCGCGTGGTTCACGGCGGTGCATACTTCTCCGAGTCGGTTCTTCTGACCGAAGAGGTTTACGACATTCTCGACAAGAAGTGCCGCTCCCTCGCACCCCTTCACACCCCCGCACACCTTCAGGGTATCCGCGGATGTCTTGACACTATGCCCTCCACCCCTCAGGTGCTGGTATTTGACACCGCATTCCATCAGACTATGCCCGAGCACGCATATATGTACGGTATTCCCTACGAGATGTATGAGAAGCACGCGATCCGTCGCTACGGTGCACACGGTACCTCTCACCGCTACGTTGCAGGCGAGATGGTAAAGCTTCTTGGCGGCAACGCTGAGGGCACCAAGATCGTTACCTGCCACCTTGGAAACGGTTCTTCCATTTCCGCGGTTAAGGACGGTAAGGTTATCGATACCTCTATGGGCTTCACTCCCCTTGCAGGCGTTGTAATGGGTACCCGTTGCGGTGACATCGACCCCGCTATCGTTCCCTTCCTTATGGAGAAGGAGAACCTTACCCCTGCTGAGGTTGACACCCTGATGAACAAGAAGAGCGGCTTCCTTGGTATGTCCGGCATCTCTTCCGACTGCCGTGACCTTGAGGCGGCAATCGCCGAGGGTAACACCCGTGCAAAGCTTGCTATGGACGTTCTCGGCTACCAGATCAAGAAGCTGATCGGTTCTTACGCCGCAGCTATGGGCGGTCTTGACGCCATCGTCTTCACCGCAGGTATCGGTGAGAACACCGCTTCCATCCGTAGAAGAGCCCTTGAGGGCCTTGAGTTCCTTGGCGTCGCTTACGACGAGGAGCTGAACAAGAACACCTTCGGTCGCTCCGGTGTGACCAAGCTTTCCACCGACGCTTCCCGCGTTCAGGTCTACATGATCCCCACCAACGAGGAGCTCGTTATTGCCAAGGATACCGAGGCAATCGCTTCCAAGGTACAGTAAGCTTCATATGAGGAAGGTCGCACCGCCGGCGGCCTTTTTTGTTAAATTGATGTTTATCGGTGTGTTCATGGCAAGCGAATAGCCTCCCTCCGAGAGGGAGGTGCCGAGCGAATGCGAGGCGGAAGGAGCCTGCGGTACAAGTGACAAACGCTTGCCATACCAAGGCGCAAAAGGCTTTGTCACGCGTGCTCCCTCAGTCGCCTTCGGCGCCAGC
>JAZLBM010000278.1:0-1535 GCA_045613705.1 Eubacteriales bacterium
CCACGAGCTGATCTTCCACACCGCACCCATGGTGCATTGGCCTGAGGTTATCGTGACCTACGATAACACCGATAAGGTTCTGTTCTCGGCGGATGCCTTCGGCAAGTTCGGCGCTCTTGACGTGGAAGAGGAGTGGGCTTGTGAGGCAAGACGCTACTATTTCGGCATCGTGGGCAAATACGGCGCACAGGTACAGGCGCTTCTGAAGAAGGCCGCCGCCCTTGATATTGCCGCCATATGCCCCCTGCACGGCCCCGTTCTCTCCGAGAACCTTGGCTACTACCTGGATCTCTACAACACTTGGTCGTCCTATCAGCCCGAGGAGGAGGGCATCGTTATTGCCTACACTTCCATCTACGGCAACACCAAAAAGGCGGTGATGCGGCTTGCTGAGCAGCTTCGCGCCAAGGGATGCCCCAAGGTCGTGGTGAATGACCTCGCGCGATGCGATATGGCTGAGGCGGTGGAGGATGCCTTCCGCTATAGCAAGCTGGTGCTTGCCACCACCACCTATAATGCCGATGTCTTCCCCTTTATGCGGGAATTTATCGACCATCTGACCGAGCGCAACTACAGTAACCGCACGGTGGCGTTCATCGAGAACGGAAGCTGGGCGCCCCAGGCCACCAGGGTGATGCGCGGTATGCTGGAAAGCTGCAAGAATCTGACCTACGCCGAGGCGACGGTCAAGATCTATTCGGCGTTGAACGAGGAGAGCCGCGGTCAGCTTGACGCCCTTGTCGACGAGCTTTGCCGCGAGTATCTGGCGCAGCAGGACGCCACTGCCAACAAGAACGATATGACCGCTCTCTTTAACATCGGCTACGGTCTGTACGTGGTGACCTCAAGCGACGGCAAGAAGGACAACGGTCTTATCGTCAACACCGTGACTCAGGTGACCAACACCCCCAACCGTCTTGCGGTGACCATCAATAAGGAAAATTACTCCCACCATATCATCAAGCAGACGGGCAAGATGAACATCAACTGCCTGACGGTGGATGCGCCCTTTGCGGTCTTTGAGGCCTTTGGCTTCCGTAGCGGCCGTAACGTGGACAAGTTCGCCGACTGCACCCCCCTGCGCTCGGATAACGGCCTTGTTTTCCTGCCCAGATATATCAACTCGTTTATGTCTCTGAAGGTAGAGCAGTACGTGGATCTGGATACCCACGGAATGTTTATCTGCTCGGTCACCGAGGCGCGAGTTATCTCCGACCGCGAGACGATGACCTACAACTATTATTATCAGAACGTCAAGCCCAAGCCCGAAACCGAGGGAAAGAAGGGCTACGTCTGCAAGATCTGCGGCTACGTCTATGAGGGCGAGGAGCTCCCTGCGGACTACGTTTGCCCCCTTTGCAAGCACGGCGCCGCCGATTTCGAGCCGATTCAGTAAATTTTGATTTGTCGGTGAGTCTTTTAAAGGCTTCTCCAAGATGGAGAAGCTGTCGCGGAACGCGACTGATGAGGGTGCGAAGTCTTATGGAATGCGGAATAGGCGCACACTCATCCGTCGGCTTCGCCGCCACCTTCTC
>JAZLBM010000279.1:0-1832 GCA_045613705.1 Eubacteriales bacterium
GGGTACGGTTTCGTTTCTGCTTAGCCATATCAAACCCACCGATAAATCAAAATTTGAACTTCCCATCATAAAAAAGAGGAACCATATGAAAAGAAGACCTGAACTTTTGTCCCCTGCGGGCAATTTTGAAAAAATGTGCGCGGCCATCGCGTACGGAGCGGACGCCGTGTACCTTGCGGGTCGCCGCTTCGGTATGCGCTCGGCGGCCGACAATTTTGACAGCGAGGAGCTGTGGGAGGCCATTGCCTACGCCCACGCCCGTGGCGTACGGGTATACCTTACGGTCAATACTATGCCTCATACCGACGAATATCCCGCCCTGCGGGACTTTTTGTCGTCCCTGCGCGGCTCGGGACTTGACGCCTGCATCGTAGCCGACCTTGGCGTGCTGATGCTGGTCAAGGAGATCCTTCCCGAGGTAGAGATCCACATTTCCACCCAGGCGGGCATCGTCAGCCCCGAAAGCGCCCTTGCGTATGCATCTCTTGGCGCAAAGCGCGTGGTGCTTGCCCGTGAATTGAGCCTGCCCGAGATCGCCGCCATCCGCGCGGTGCTCCCCGACGAGGTGGAGATCGAGGCCTTCGTCCACGGCTCTATGTGCGTGTCCTATAGCGGACGGTGTATGCTGTCCCAGTTTCTCACGGGTCGTGACGCCAACCGCGGTGCTTGCACCCAGCCCTGCCGCTGGAGCTACCATCTCATTGAGGAAAAGCGCCCCGATCTGCCCATTCCCATTGAAGAAAACGACCTTGGAACCTTCATTATGTCCTCCAAGGATATGAATACGCTCGGCATTATCCCCCAATTGATGGAAAGCGGCATCGATTCCTTCAAGATCGAGGGTCGTATGAAGAGTGCCTACTACACCGCCGTGGTGACCAACGCCTATCGGATGGCGATGGACGCCTATATGGCCGATCCCGATGGCTACACCTTTGACGAGGCGTGGGGAAGGGAGCTGGAAAGCGTGTCCCACCGCGAATATTGCACGGGCTATTATCTGGGTCTGCCCCACGACGAGGCCCAGCTTTGCACCCGCGACGGCTACATCCGCGAGAAGGCCTATTTTGCCACCGCCGAGGATCGTGAATTGCCCGAGGCGCTCCGCGGTGAGACGGATATTTATCCCTTCATTCAGCGCAACAAGGTGAAGATCGGCGACGGCGCCGAGGTCATCTCGCCCCATAAGGTGGGCGTCCCCTTTACGGTGACCGAGCTTTATGACGAAGCGGGCGCACCCATTGAAGCCGCCCCCCATCCCGGTCAGAAATTCTTCTGCCGCGTCCCCTTCGCAGTCAAGCCCGGGGATATTATGAGAGGGCAGTAAATCGGATTTGCATTTCAAATTTTGATTTAGCGGTGAGTTTAATATACGCACAAATCGGTAGGGGGCGGCGCCTTCGACGCCCCGAGAAGGTCGGGATTTCATATCGTTCACGGCTACAATTCCTTGATATAAACGTATTTTACCAATTTTGCAACTGCAAATTCGTTCGTTGCGGGTCGTCGTGGGCGCCGACCCCTCCCGGGTGTTCGTTCGTTTTTGCGTAGCCTTAACTCACCGACAAACATCAATTTACACACAAGGAGTCATCATGGAAATTATCAAGGCCATATTGTTTGGCATTATTGAGGGCATTACCGAGTGGTTGCCCGTCAGCTCCACGGGTCACATGATCCTGCTTGACGAGCTGATCCACCTTCGGGTGGGTGAGGGCGAATTTGCCGCCGAGTTTTACAATATGTTCGAGGTGGTGATTCAGCTGGGTGCCATCCTCGCGGTCATTCTTCTGTTTTTCCGCAAGCTCAATCCCTTCGCGCTCACCAAGACC
>JAZLBM010000280.1:0-3543 GCA_045613705.1 Eubacteriales bacterium
CCCACGGTGGACTTCCCTTCTGGAGTTGGAACGACAGGCTGGAAGAGAATGAGCTGCGCCGCCAGATCCGCAATATGCACGAGCTGGAGGTGAACGGCTTTTTTATGCACGCCCGCGGCGGTCTTGAGACTGAATATATGTCAGACGAATGGCACCGCGCCATCGAGGTATGCATTGATGAAGCGCGCCGTCTCGGTATGGAGGCGTGGGCCTACGACGAAAACGGCTGGCCCTCGGGCTTTGCCGGCGGCAAGCTTCTGAACGATCCCCAAAACTTCATTTGTCATCTTATCTTCACGAAATCGGATCGCTTCCCCGAAGGGGAGTTTCTCGCCGTGTATATTCTTGACGGCAACGTGTCTCGCCGCGTGACCGCGCCCGAGGCGAGTGCTGAAGCCTATTACGTGATCTCCGTGGGCGTGTCCGATTCATACGTGGACGTGCTGGACAAGACCGTCGTCCGCAAATTTATCGTCGCCACCCACGAGGCGTACAAAAAGCGCATCGCCCCCTCGGATTTCGGCACGGTGATGCCCGGATTCTTCACCGACGAGCCTCAGCACTCCCGCAAGGCTACCCCTTGGTCGAGGGTGCTCCCCGACGCCTTTCTCGCGGAATACGGCTACGATCCCCTCGACCACCTGATCAAGCTTTTCGTGGAGTGCGAGGGCTTCCGCGAATTCCGCTTTGACTATCGCAAGCTGATCTCCAAGCTCTATATTGAGGGCTTTGCCAAGCAGATCTACGAGTGGTGCGAGGAAAACGGCTGCCGGCTGACGGGACACACCATTGAAGAAAGCACCGTCACAGGTCAGATGATCTGTTGCTCCGGCGTCATGCCCTTTTATCAGTACGAGCACATCCCCGGCATCGATTATTTGTCCCGCCCCTTAAAGAAGGATGCGCTGGCCAAGCAGTTGGGATCCGTCTGCGCCCAGATGGGGCGAAAAAAGGCCCTGACCGAGACCTTCGCCATGTGCGGCTGGGACGTCTCCCCAAAGGAGCTGAAAAACATCGCCGATATGCAATACGCGGGCGGTGTCAATCTGATGTGCCACCATCTGTACGCCTACTCAATGCGCGGTCAGCGCAAGCGCGACTACCCCGCCCATTATTCCGAGCATCTGCCTTGGCAGAAGCACCTGAAGGATTTCAACCGCTACTTCAACAACCTCGGCTATATGCTCTCCCGCGGCACCGAGTCGGCTCGCACCCTTGTGATCCATCCGCTCCACCACTCGTTTATGTACTACGTGAGAGAGCGCGATGCGGAATTCGTCGCCACGGAAAACGGACGGCTGAATGCCCTCTCGGATCTGCTTTCGGAAAACCAGATCGCCTATCACTACGGCGACGAGACGATGATGAAGGAGATGGCGCACGTAGACGGTGCCACCCTCACGGTGGGGCTTTGCACCTACGATCGTGTTATCGTTCCCGATGTGGAAACCCTGGATTCCTCCACCGTTTCCCTTCTGCAGACCTATCTGGCAAACGGCGGAAGGCTGTGGCTGATGGGGCAGACACCCTCCCGCATCGATGCCCGTCCCGCCGATCTGTCCTGGCTCAAGAGCAACATCACGTTTGACGAGCTGAAGGACACCGAGGAGGTAACCGCTACCGTTGACGGCGTCCGCATTCCCGACCTCCGCATTATGACGCGCCACACTGAGCACGGACGCGTGATCTTCCTTACCAACATCCGCAGTGGCTCGCACAGGAAGGTAAACGTCACGGTCAACGGATGTCACAGTCTCGTCAAGCTGGACATTCTGACCCTTGCCCCCTCCCCCGTATACGGCGAGGCTTTGGCAGACGGCAGCTTCCGCGCCCTTGTGGACGTGAGTGACTCCGAGTCCTTTATGCTGATAGAGAGCGATGCGCTTCCCGCACTTCCGCTTGCCGAATATAAGAACAGCACCCCCGAGGTCTTCCGTCCGTCGCGACGCGGTGTCTTTACCGAGCGCCCCGTCAACACCTTCACGCTGGACACCCTTTCCTATGCGCTGAACGGCGGCGAATTTTCTCCCGAGATCCCCTTGATGCAGCTGAAGGACGAGCTGCTTCGCAGACGTTTTGAGGGCACACTTACCGTCAAGCACACTTTTTTTGTGGAAGAGATCCCGTCGACGCTGAATCTTGCGGCAGAGCGGCTTGCCTACCGCGACTTCACCGTCAACGGTGCTCCCGCTGCCTTCGGCGACGGTTTTTGGCTTGACCGTTGCTTCCTCACCGCCGACGTCACGGCGCTTCTGACAAGGGGCACCAACGAGATCTGCTACACGATCGACTACCGACAGGATCCCCACGTATACGACGTGCTCTTCTCCGACGCCCTTGAGACACTTCGCAACTGTCTTTGCTTTGACGTGGAGATCGAGTGTATGCATCTTTTTGGCGACTTCTCCGTAGTGACCGATCCCCAAGGCTTCAAGGAGGTCACCCCCGGTGTCTTCACCTACTGCGGCGGCTTCTCCATTGTGCGGGGGCAAGATACGGTAGACCTTTCCAACGTGATCGCTGACGGCTATCCCTTCTTCGCGGGTGAGCTTTCGGTAACCACCGAATACGAGTACCGCGAGGGTATGCCCACCCATCTGTCACTGGACGGACGCTTTGCCGTCTGCGAGATCTCTGTGAACGGCGAATATGCCAAGAAGCTTCTCTTCGAGAGCACCTGCGATCTGGCACCCCATCTGAAGGAAGGCAAGAACACCATCGTGCTTCGGCTTTGCAACGGCAACCGCAACCTTTTGGGTCCCTTGCACCATTCCTCCATTGAGCCCACCAACGTTACGCCCACGCACTTCACAGGTGAAAAGCAATGGAAGGACGGCGAGTGGCGAGGATACCTGAAGGATCGCTATTGCTTCGTCCGCTTCGGCGTCGATTGCCAAGAATAAAAAACAACCCCGACGGGCTTCCCGTCGGGGTTTCTGATTATCGAAGTTACTTTTTTTGCTTCGGCACAGGAAGATTTCGATTCTCCGTTTCGGACGCGGCGCGGTCGTTTTTGATACTCTCGGCCGAAGTGCGAAGAAAGATCATCACAAGGGATGCCGCGCCGATCAAAAGTGAGAACACGGCGGGGATCAGAAGAATAAAGGCCATAAACGCCCCCGCGGTCATACAGGCCATGGTCACCGCCGAAAGTGCGGTGGGAAACAGAAATCCCAGGATCACGTCGGCAACGAGAAGCATCGCGGCAATGACGAGAAGACCACGCAGACCCGAGCGAATGTCCGATCGGCTGACCTCCATGTGAATAGCAATCGCGAAGGAGAGCACCATGCAGATCCACCAACGCGGGTTCAAGAAATTCTCGGGAGAGAAGAAGCTCCCGAGCATTGCGGGAATACCCGCAAGCAGAGTGGATATCGCTTCTCCGTCAAAGCTCGTGGCAAGAACGGCGCGCATCTGCGCGATCTCGCCCTTCATAGCAAAAAACATATCGGGGACAAGGATCCTTACCAACAACAAGATCACCGCACCGCCCGCAAGGATGGGCGAAATTCCGATGAAGAAATTGCCGATCTGCTGATA
>JAZLBM010000281.1:0-1590 GCA_045613705.1 Eubacteriales bacterium
GGTAAGCTCCGCCGATAAGGGCGCGATCATCAATAAGTAATATAGGTAAATTGATGTTTATCGGTGAGAAGATACTTACTGTATCGCATTACGAAAGGGTCGCTTTTGTAAAAGCTCCGCAAAACTTTCCTGGCATTGGTATCGCTGAATTCCGCGTCATTTTGTGACGGATGTTCCATCCGTCAGCACGTGTCTCAAAAACAAAAGAAAGCGAGCTTTCTTTTGAATTTGTGACTCGTGCGATTCCCTCATTCTCGTATGCGAGAATGGGGCAAAATGACTAATGAGTGCCCCTGCCAAAAAAGTTCTGGGAGGTGTTGGAACCTTCTTCCAAGAAGGTTCTGACCTCTCTCGTTTGACGGGTTAATTGTTACTTTTCTCTCACCTATAAATCAAAAGTTGAACGTCACTTGCCAAAATGCTCGCGGATCTTCCCGAGATCGGAGATGATGGGCAGGTGCTGGGGGCAGATGTCCTCGCACTGACCGCAGCCGATGCAGGTGGCGGGGTTGCCGTACTTGACAGCACGTTCTGCGTATTCCTCGCGTGCGCCCTCCTCGCCGCGCATGTCGGCGTTATACAGGGAGAAGGAGGTGGGAATATCGATGCCCATAGGACAGTCGCCCGTACAATAGGAGCATCCGGTGCAGGGAATGGCGATCTTCTCGCGGATCATATCTGCCGCCGTGCGGACGATCTTCTGTTCGGTTTCGGTGAGAGGCTTGAAATCCGCCATATAGTCGGTGTTGTCAAGCAGCTGCTCCATATTGCTCATACCCGAAAGCACCATCATAACGCCCTCAAGACCTGCCGCAAAGCGAACGGCCCAGGAGGGAGCCGACCAATCCTCGTGATAGGCGCGGAACATGGTCGCAACCGACTCGGGCACCTTGGCAAGCGTACCGCCCTTGACGGGCTCCATCACGATGATGGGCATATTGTGCTTTCTTGCTACCTCGTAGCAAAGACGGGACTGCACACGGTCGCTCTCCCAGTCAAGATAGTTGATCTGAAGCTGAACAAATTCAAACAGTCCCTCGTGGGCGGTGAGAAATTCCTCAAGGAAAATGGCGTCGCCGTGGAAGGAGAAGCCGATATGCTTGATCTGACCTGCCGCCTTTTTGTCGGCGACCCAGGTGAAGCAGTCAAGGGCGTCGTAGACCTCGCAATGCTCACGGGTCACGTCGTGGATGAGGTAGTAGTCAAAATACTCCACGCCCGTCTTGCGGCGCTGCTCCTCGAAGACGAGGTCACGGTCCTCCTTCGTCTTGATGAAGGCCGAGTGAAGCTTGTCGGCGAGGGTATAGCTGTCACGGGGATGACGCTCTACAAGCGCCTCGCGGATGGCATTTTCGCTCTCAAAGCCGCAGTACATCCACGCGGTGTCAAAATAGGTGAAGCCACGCTCAAGAAAGGTGTCCACCATCTTTTTTGTCTGTTCTATATCCACACTTTTGTTGTTCTTGGGATCCAAAAGGGGAAGGCGCATAAGTCCAAAGCCGAGTTTCTTCATAATGTAATTTCCTTTCCTGTCATTATTCCTATTGTACCACGAAATCCCTTTCGGGTCAAGAGGGTTTACAAAGTGGC
>JAZLBM010000282.1:0-2941 GCA_045613705.1 Eubacteriales bacterium
AGAGTCACCGCTGTAAACGGCACGACCATCACCTATGTAGAGTCTTCGCAGGAAGAACTGTTAAACGCTATCAACCTGTTCTTGGAGAATGATGTTGATGGCGATAAAATGATCGAGAATATCGATCAAGGTCAGCTTGAAACCCAAGTTATGCAGCAGGTAGAAGAGACCGGCTTCGCCGAGGATGCGCTTAAGTATCTCAGCAGCGTTGTAACCTCAAGCGACGAATTCTATGATTACGTAAAGGATAACAAGATCGTCATATATGACGAAAACGGCGTAAAGCTGACTGAGGAGCAGATCAAGGCATACGGCCTTGGCAACTCCTTTGAGCTGGCAGATGATGTTGAGCTGAGCTTCAATATCACCACCTGTGACGGTAAGAACAGCCACTTTGAAAACGGTATCAAGGTCACCCTGACCATCGGTGCTGAATTTGAAGTCGATATCGGCAAAGACGGCAAGATGGGAAGCTTGAAGATCGAACTTGGTGCCGCCTTCACCCAAGAGGTTTGCATCGATGTGAACATCAATGCAACCGCCGATATCACTTGGATCGTTTGTATTCCTAAAATCAACGACATCGTGTTCTCCTCTGCAGTTGATGTAATGAGCTACACGGGTGTATCCATCGAAGCCAAATTCTACACTCAAGAGGCTTCCGAGGACTTCTTTGATAAGCTGGAAGAAAATTGGGGCGACAAGCTTGGCGAAGATACCATGAAGAAGATCAAGGAGTTCAAGAAAAAATACGAAGATAAGTTTGACGAGGATTCTCTCGGCGAGGACATCGAGGGCTTCTTTGAATCGCAGACTGCTCTTATCGAAGAACTGATCACAAGCGGTGAGATCACCGAGGAGCAAGCGGAGTCTTGCCTTGAAAGCCACAGTGAGAACCACATCGTCCAGACCTTCTTCTCCAAGGCACACATCATGGACGATGAGGAATACAACGCAGGCATTGCCGAACTGGCAGAACGCTATGCGGAAATGCTTGGCGAAGAAGACAACGGCTGGCTGGAGCTGTGCAAGGTCAAGATCTTTGACGTACCGATCAACCTTTGGATTTTCCAGATCTCCATCGAAGGCAACTTTGTTGTTCGCGCTAATATCAACATTGCCCTCGGCGCAAATCTGGAATATGAAATCGGCAAGCGTTATATCAACTGGTTCAGCATTTTCGGCAACGGCAGCGGTGCTGAGGAGATCGACCTTATCGACGAGCGATTTGCCTTCCAGTTCTATGCTATGGGCCACGTTGGTCTGAAGGCCGGTATACTCATTGAGATCAAGGTCGGTATTATTTCCACCAAGATAGGTAACGTGGGAATTTCCGCGGAGGTAGGCGCCTTTGCCGAGCTTTACGGATATTTCCAATATACATACACAAAGACCCGCCCTGCGGGCGGTATCGACTGGGAAGAGGAAGAAACCCTGATGGGCGCCCTCTACTTTGAATTCGGTCTTTACGTGGACATCAACGTAAAAGCTGAGCTTCTCAGTATCTTAGAAAAATCGTGGGAGGTCTACTCTGAAAAGTGGACGCTACTTTCGGCAGGGTCCAAGAGCAATATTTACGGTTTTGCCACCGAGCTTGAGGACGGCGAGAAGATCGTTGTTACCGATAAGGACAGCGATTCCACAAACGGAATCCATTATCAGTTGTCGGAAGACTTCCGCAGCATGAAAACGCTCGATATGGTCAGTGGTGACCAGGACAACGTAGTAAAACCGTGGGTTTCCTACTACGGCTATAATTTCTGGGGCGGCGACGATTACTCTCTGACCCGGCACGAAGACAAGGTCAACTTTACCTATACGTTATCCAGTCAATACTTCTCGCTTGTTCCCGTCTATGAGGAAAAGGACGGAAAGCAGTATATCGTGGATTATGAGATTCAAGTAGACGTTCCCGAGAACGTGCATTATCTTACCTGTGACCTGCGCATTGTCTGGACTTTAGATAAGCTCTGCTGGTCCAAGTACGATATGGCGATTACCATTCCTCTCGTCTGGACAGACCTGGCAGACGAAGAGCTGACCGAGTACAGAACCGCCACGGTCAAGGTCGGTAACGAACAGGATGGCTACCGCACCGTATGGAGCGAGCGATATATCAAGGGCGCGACCTTCGAGCTTCCCTCTGACGAGACTATACTGAAGCTTGCGGATTATGCAGGCAACGCAGACGTCAGATATTCGGGCTACACGGGATATACCCGCACCAACCGCGGAGACACGATCGAAAACGTGGAACAGTCGATGCTTTTCGACACCATCTACTACTTTGATATGACTACAAGAGAGTACAGTATCACAGTAAAAGACGTGCAGAATACAAACGGCTCCACCCAAAATATGACATTCCGTGCAAAATACGGTGAGAAGTTCGACTTCTCGGCTCTCATCGGTACGGGAACGGAAAGCGGCAACACCTACACCATCTTCTCCTCGCTTGAAGCGAAAGATGCAAGCGGTGTTGTGACTCTTATCGACCCGACAAGCGAGATCAAGGGTAACTTTGCAAGCGCGCTTCTTGCCGATACGCACAGCTACCATGCAAAATACGTGAGAAACTGCGGCGAGGTAACCTATAGGTTCGATGGCATTGATCTTGAACCCATCACCAAGATTTACAAGAAGGGTGAAATGCCGTCATCCAACGATTTTCTCCCTGCCGTTGATGCCTACGTAGGCAGCGATATTGCCTATGTTTCTTCCGTTTCGCCGACCATTAATCCGGTTCTCGGTGACATTGTTTACTCCGTAACGGTAATCTTGCCGGAAAAAGAGCCGGAGAAATACACCATCACCTATGAAACAAACGGCGGCAGCGCTGTGGCATCGCAGTTGGTTGAGGAAAGAGCAGCAATGCTGCCACCCTCCAACCCCACCCGCACAGGCTACACCTTTGCAGGCTGGTATTACGAGGCAGACTTTG
>JAZLBM010000283.1:0-29691 GCA_045613705.1 Eubacteriales bacterium
TCGAGTCCCCTCATATCAAATCAAAAAAGGACACACCCTGTTGGGTATGTCCTTTTTTGGAGCTGGTGACGGGACTCGGTCTCGCTGCGGCTCGGTCGGGGTTCGGCTCTAACCGTCCACCGGACGGTTATTCACTCCCGAACCCTTCGAGTCCCCTCATATCAAATCAAAAAAGGACACACCCTGTTGGGTATGTCCTTTTTTGGAGCTGGTGACGGGACTCGAACCTGCGACCTGCTGATTACGAATCAGCTGCACTACCGACTGTGCTACACCAGCATAGAAGCGACGCGGTCTCCCGCAATCACTCCAATAGTATAACGGATTTTCTTCCATTTGTCAATAGCAAATTTCTATTTTTCGGTGGATTTTTCGTTTTCCGTCCATCCATTTTTTAAAAAACCTTGGGATGACAAGGCAAGCATTTCGTGACACACCTTTGCGTGATACTGTTTCTGTACCCGCTCTTGACGCTTTTCCCGTATCCGCTTCACCGCGCCGCCGATCCTTGCTAGAAGAAATCTTCCCAGTGCGATAAAGGGAAGACTCACGTAGTACACCAGATACAAAAAAGCGGTTCGAAGGGCAAAAACGATATATTCCGAAGCGCCGATCACAAGCCTGCCTACCGTGAAATAATAGGCGGCAAATCCTACCGCGGCACCGATCAGCACGAAGCCGCGAAATACGCCGTCGTTACGGTAAAACAGTAAGATCGACAGAAGAATACCGACCGACAGGCAAAATAAAATGTCTTGGAGCACAAGGCAAACGAATTTGGCGATCTTCTTCCCTTTGCCCGCCCGTTTTTTTCGCATCTTCAAAAAGGAAGGACAAAATACGGGGACGTTTTCCGCCTTTGTATAGCGGCTGATTCCCAAAAGAACGCGCTGAATGCGAATACAATCGTACAACACCCCAATACCGCTCCCAAAGAGCAACGAGGCAAGGAGAAGGCGCCAAAGCGCCGAGGGGTAGACCTCCATTATCTCGTAAGCCTCGACCAGAAGGATCTTCGCTCTGTCGCGGACTCTTCCACGTAGGAAAGGGCGTCGATCCGTCCCTCCAGCACCACGGCTCCTCGTTCCACGTCAAGCACCTTGACACGAAGACCGTCGCCGTCTGCCACAAGCTCGCCCGACGTGGTCAGCATCCTCACCGTCTGTTCGTCAAAGCTCAGTATCTCCTTGACGCCACTCACAGTCATATTCCTTCTGTCCTTCAAGCAAAGCTCGTGTCTCGTCACGCTTTGCGGTTGCTTCATCTCGTTCATACGCGCCTCCATAAACCGTTCTGCTACAATTTATGAAGACAGGGCGCGTTATATTACTCGTCGACGACCTCGTAAAGCTCGGCGGCGCTGTTTTTATCCACGTTGTCGCGCACACACTTCACGCGGACCTTCAGCGTTCTTTGACCGAAGGAGACCTCGATCACGTCACCCTCCTTGACGGCATACGATGCCTTTACCACTCTGCCGTTTACGGCAATTCGCTCGGTATCGCAAGCATCGTTTGCCACCGTGCGGCGCTTGATAATTCTCGATACCTTCAAAAATTTATCCAGTCTCATAGCTTTCCTCCACAAAAAGAATCAGGCAGACGAAGCATCAAGCCCGTCTGCCTAAAAAAGGTTCTTAATTACTTGATTGCGTCCTTAAGGCCCTTACCAGCAACGAATGCGGGAACCTTGGAAGCTGCGATCTCGATCTTCTCACGAGTGAGAGGATTGATACCAACTCTTGCGCTTCTTTCCTTAACCTCGAAGGAACCAAATCCGATAAGCTGAACCTTCTCACCCTTCTTAAGAGTGTCGGCAACAACGGAGGTAAATGCGTTTACTGCAGCCTCTGCATCCTTCTTGGAGAGATTTGCGTTCTCGGCAATAGCATTGATAAGCTCTGTCTTGTTCATGATTCAAAAACCTTTCTTTTATTTTGTGTTATTTGCATAACATCTTCGCTTTTTATTATACCATCTTCGTGCAAAAAAATCAATAGTTTTTTTGCTATTTTCGTGAATTTTTGCAACTTTTTTTGCGATTTTTTGTTATTTTTTCTTGTTTTTTCCCCACTTTGCGTCCAATTCTTCCAAGGAATAATCGGACAGCTCCTTACCCTCGGCAAGAACCTCCATTTCGATTTGTTCAAATCGACCAATAAACTTATCCGTGGCAGCGCGAAGGGCGTCCTCGGCGCTTACGCCAAGCTTGCGGCAAAGGCTGGTGACAGACAGAAGAAGATCGCCGATCTCCTCCTCGATATGAGCCCGGTTCCCTTCCTCGATGGCCTCAGAAACCTCCACAAATTCCTCGGAGATCTTATCCATCACGTCAGAGACCTCGGGGAAATCGAAGCAGGATGCCTTCTTGCCCACCTTGGTAGCGCGCATCAGCGCGGGAAGCATCGGAGGAACCGCCCTCAGCTTATCGGTGACCGTTTTACGGCTCTTCTCGTCGCTCTTGATGGTCTCCCAGTTCTTCAGTACCTCAGCAGAACTTCCGGCGCTCACGTCGGCAAATACGTGGGGGTGGCGGTGGATCAGCTTGCGGCAGATCTCGTCGGTCACCTCATTGATGTAAAAGGCCTGCTCTTCCTCGGCGATGCGGGCGTGGAAAACCACCTGCAGCATCACGTCGCCCAGCTCCTCGCGAAGAAGCACGTTATTCTCGGTATCGATGGCCTCAATGACCTCGTAGGTCTCCTCAATAATATCGTTACGGATGCTCTTATGGGTCTGCTCCCGATCCCAAGGGCAACCGCCCTCGCCGCGGAGGATCTTTACGATCTCCACAAGGTCGTCAAACAGATATTGCTCCTTAGCAAGCAGATCCTTGATCGTTTGGCTGTGTTCCATAGTGTTTCCTTCCTTTATATATCCTTGATTTTAATTTTCCTTTTGTCAAAAACGCCGCATCCTCTTCCGTGATTACGTGAAGTTTGACACAAGCGAGCAGATAGACCGTGCCGAATACCGCAAGCGCCGCCGGAAAGGCTCTCACCTCCGAGATGTGTCCGCCAAGCCAGCTGTACGTCGCCAAGGATGCCACGGTGGCAAGGGCAGACGGTACGATGGGCCCTGCCAACGGCGGCAACAATTTGCCGCTATAAAGTCCCTCTCGTTCCATAAAATAAAAGTTCAATCCCACCGCGGTCAGGTTGCAGAGTAACGTACTGATGGGCGCTCCCATCATAGCGATCCCGGCTTTTCCCATAAGAAGATAGCCGAAAACCGTCTTTACCATCATACCTGCGGCCATAGAAAGAATGGGAAGCGAGGCCTTTTTATGCGCCTGGAGCACCGAGGTGGTAACGCCCAGAAGGCACGCGGATGGCACCGATATACCAAGCACCGCCAGAAGCGGCGCGGAAAGTCCAATGGCCTCGGTCTCACCCCGGAATAAGAGCGAGAGAATTGGCGTACTGAATACCGCAAGCCCGAAGGATGACGGGATCGCCACAAGGCAACTCATGCGGATCGAGGTATCGACAAGCGCATCCTGCTTCTCCTTCTCTCCCCCTGCCAGCGACGGCACGAGCGACACGCCGATACCGCTGATCAATGCCGTCGGCAAATGATAGATCGGGACGGCCAAGGTACTGTAGCTTCCGAACATAGCCGTCGCGGTAATGCTATCATACCCAAGGTCGCCGAGGCGGCGCAAAATCAGCGTCATATCCACCACGCGGGTAAGACTGGACAAGGACGCGCCAAGCGTTACGGGGAGCGCCAGCGCCACAAGACGGCGCAGAATAACGCCCGTTTTTTCCACCCTGCATTCTTCTTCGAGAAGCGATTCTTCTCGCATATGCGTGCCGTTTTGAACGAGCAAATACAGCATTGCGATCGCCGTTCCCGCCACAAGACCGAGCACGGCAAGAGCAGATGCCCGTTCTGCTGACCAACCGGCGCGAACCGCCCACGTAGCCAGCAAAACGCCAAGCACAAGCTTTCCCACCGCCTCAACGACCTGTGAAACGGCGGTAGGCAGCATATTCTGATTTCCCTGGAAATATCCTCTGACCGCGCTTGCCACCGAAATAAAGAAGACGGTGGGCGCGATAAAGGCAATGCAAAGCTCGGCGCCGGGGCATTCGATCATTTTCGCAAAGGATCCTGCGCCGATCGAGAGGATCAACGCCCCGAGAAGTCCCAAAAGAAAGAACAGCACAAAGGAGATCCGATAGATCTTTTTGGCGTTCCGCTTTCGTCCTTTCGAAAGGCTTTCCGATATCAGAATGGAAACCGCCACGGGCAATCCTGCCGTGGCGATTACAAAAAACAGCGTATACAGCTCGTATGCGGAATTAAAATATCCCATTCCCTCCGCCCCAAGGCAATGCATCATCGGGATCTTGTAAACAAGACCGATGATCTTGACAATGACAGTGGAAACAGTAAGCGCCGCTACGCCTGACAGAAATTGATCGTTCTTTGGATTGCTGTGCAAAAAATCACCGACCCATCAGTCAAAATAATGTTTGATAACGTCCTTTGCCTGATATTTCAGTTTTTCGATATCGATGGTTTTATATTCTCCGTTTTCATAGAGGACACGTCCGTCGACCATAGTCATCTTCACGTCGCTTCCTCTTGCGCTATACAGAAGGGTGGTCTCGTAGCCGTAGGAAGGGATGGTATTGACGGCATCCAGATCGATGAGCACCGCGTCTGCGCGGTAGCCGGTCTTGATCTTGCCGCAATTCTCTCTTCCCTGCGCCAATGCGCCGTTCACGGTAGCGATGGGGAGCATTTCGCCTGCCACAATGCTTTCGGGCGCACGGCTGATGCCCTTGCCAAGGAGTATGGCGTACTGCATTTCCTTCAGCACGTCAAGGTTGTTGTTGGAGGCCGCGCCGTCGGTGCCAAGGGTTACCAACACACCGCGGTCAAGCATTTTTCTCATAGGCATAACGCCGCTTCCCAATTTCAGGTTGCTGACGGGATTATGCGCTACGGCAACGCGCTTTTCGCGCATGATCTCCATATCCGATTCGGTGACCCATACGCAATGCGCCGCCGTGGTTCTTGCCTCAAGGAGTCCGCAATCGCGGAAGAATTCAATGGGAGATCTGCCGCCGCGGCGTCCCATACATTCCTTATGCTCCTTGTCGGTCTCGGAAATGTGCACCTGAACGCCAAGGCCGTTCGTCGCCGCATATTCCGCAATAAAGCGGGTCATACGCTCGGTATTGGTATACTCGGCGTGAAGGCTCATATCCACAAGAAGTCTGCCGTCATCGGCACCGTGGAACTTGGACACAAGATCACGGGACTCGTGGAAACGATGATCTGCCGAAGGATCGCCGTCGTCAAAGGAAACGATGCTTCGGGATACGTTGGCCTTAATACCCGTATCCAGAACCGCCTCTGCCACCACGTCCTCAAACATATACATATCCGAGAAGGAAACGATGCCGTTTGCCAGCATTTCTGCAATAGCAAGCTCGGTACCTGCGCGAACCGATGCCGCCGTCAGTCTGTCCTCGGCGGGAAAGATCTTTTCGTGGAGCCAGCGGTCAAGAGGAAGATCCTCACCAAAGCCGCGGAAGATGGTCATTGCCGCGTGGCAATGGGTGTTATAGAGACCTGGGATCAGCAGATTTTCCCGTCCGTCGATCACGCGGTCATATTCCTGCTCGGCAAGGGGTGCTTTCGTTCCAATGAAGCCAAACACGCGGTCAAGGATCTCAACCGACACGTTCTCATTGCCAAGGCCGTACTCCTCAGGGAGTTTTACGTTTTTTATCAGAATTTTCATTTCTCTTCTCCGTTATACAAGCCTAATTTTTCATAGAAGGACACCACGCGAGCGTTGATATCCGCGGCCTTCTTATCCTCAAGATACTCGAAGGGGTACTTGTCGTTGAACAAGCGCTCGATCTTGATCTTTCCGTCCTCGCCGCCCTGATAGTCCACCAGCTTGGTGACAGCACCTGCACCTGCGGCAAGAATGGTATGGACCTCCTCCATCATATACACGTTGTAAAGTCCCTCGGCACCGGGCTTGGCAAAGCCCACGTTCTCGAAGTTACCCACCGTGTTCTTCTGGCGGTACATATAGTACGGAACGTAGCCCGACTCCACGGCGCGAAGCTGGGAATAGTCCACGCACTTTCCTACGTCGCCGCCTGTGATGGAATATACCTTCCCGTTCTTCTGCAGGATATCCGAGGCCTTCTTGACACAGAAGGTATGTACGGTGATGTTGTCCGGCTCAAGAGCCAGGATCTTATCGTAGGTATCCGAGAAGGTGGCAAACTTATCGCCGGGAAGACCTGCGATAAGGTCGGTATTGATATATCGTATGCCGGAGTCACGGGCAATATGATATGCTTCGTAAAAGGCCTCGGCGGAATGAGAGCGACCGATGGCCTCAAGCACGTCGGAGCACAGAGACTGGGCGTTGACGCTCATACGGGTAACGCCGTATTTCTTGGCCACGGCAAGCTTTGCCGCGTCTATGGTATCGGGTCTTCCCGCCTCAAAGGTATACTCCTCCAGCTTGTCCGTATCGGTGCAGGACGCCACAGTTCCAAGGAGCTGCTCCAGCTGGGGCACGGTGAGCGTGGTGGGGGTACCACCGCCGATGTAAACCGTTTTCACGTTCAGTCCAAGCTTGTCCGCCGTGGCGAAGATCTGCTTGACGTCCTCGCACAGTCTGTCCACGTATTCGGGGATCAGCGAAAGCAGGCGCTTTGAGGTATAGGAAACGAAGGAACAGTAGGAGCATCTCGTGGGACAGAAAGGAATGGAAATATACACACTGCAATCCTTTGGATCGGGTCTGCCGATGATCTCCTTCTCCTTACGGGCGACGTCCACGGCAAGACCCGCCTTTTTAGGCGTTGCCATAAAGTCGGAAACGAGGGTTCTCTTTACTCTCGTCTTGCTCATACCCGCGTTCAGCATCTCCATTGCGATCTTGGAGGGCCTGACGCCAACAAGCATACCCCAGGATGGCTTGTAGCGAACCACCTCGCCGATAGCGGTGATAACCGCGCCGCCTACGGCAAGCTTTCTGGTGCGCTCCTCGGTCACGCCGTCATGGAAGGGATATTCCTTGGTGGCCGTCGCCTCGCCACGGTAGCGGATAGTGGCCTCTGCCACCGCCTTTTCTGCCGTACAGGTAAGCTTTACGGACAAGACCTTCGTGTCCTCCGTTACCTCCTCATCCTCGGGAAATTTCTCGCCCGGGAAGAAGATCATACAGAGCGTTTGTACGTAATATCGATTTATATTTCCGTCAATGTACAGTTTCATGTCGTTCCCTCTCGAATTACTTGATCAAGACTTTGCTATCCATTACGATGGTCACGGGACCGTCGCCGATGATCTCCACGCGCATATCCGCGCCGAAGATTCCCTTTTCCACGTGCCCGATGAGAGCCGCAAGTCTTTCGCAGAAATACTCATACAGTCGGTTGGCTTCAGCCGGTGCCGCCGCCGAGAGATATTCGGGTCTGTTGCCGTGGGAGTAGTTGGCAAGCAGGGTAAAATTGGAAACCACCAAGGCCTCTCCTCCCACGTCAAGAATGGAGCGATTCATCCTCGCGTTTTCGTCCTCAAAGATGCGAAGCTTTGACATCTTGGTGGCAAGCACCTCGGCGTCCTTTTCCGTGTCTCCCACCGCTACGCCAAGAAGAACGGCATAACCGACGCCGCACCTTCCGACAATTTTCTCCTCAACGGTAACAGAGGCTCCCTTCACTCTTTGAATGACTGCGATCATAATGTACTCTCCTTTATACGTATCCGCGCGTTACGCTGATCACGCTCTTAAGACTCTTAAGTCTGGAGACGATAGACGCGTAATGCTCGGTGTTCTTACAGCTGACCTTCAGATTGATCCATGCGCGATCCTGCTTTCTCACGGTATTAACCTGAAGAATCGCTACGCGCATATCGGCAAGCGCCACGGAAATATCCGCAAGCACACCGATGTTATCGTCGGTGGTGAGCTGAAGCATCGCCTCGTACTGGCTGCTTCTGTTCTCCACACCGCCGTTATCCCAATGGGCCTCCAGCCATCTGGTCTTATCATCGTCATCCCGTGCACGGGCACCGACAACGTTGGGACAGTCCTTCTTATGGATGGAAATTCCGTAGCCCTTGGTAATGAATCCGATGACCTCATCACCGGGAAGCGGATTACAGCACTTGGCAAACTTAACCACACATCCGCTGGCGCCATCCACAACGATGCCGCTGTTGGACTTGAGGTTCTTGGGCTTCTCCGCCACCTGGATGGTTTGCTCGGTAATAATGGGCTCCTCTGCCACCTCGGGCTTGACCACGCGGTCAAACTCATCCTTCAGCTTGGAGTAGGTCTTGGAAGGTACGACGCCGCCGTATCCAAGCGCATTGTAGAAGTCCTCGGCGGAGTTATAGCCAAAGCGCGCTGCGGTTGCGGTAACCACCTCAAGCTTCTGCGACTCGGTGCAGGCGCGACCGTATTTCTTCATTTCGGCATCGATCATGGATTTACCGACCACGATGTTATCCGCACGCTTTTCCTTCTTGAACCACTGACGGATCTTATTACGCGCTTCGCTGGTCTTTACGATCTTGAGCCAGTCACGGCTGGGTCCCTTGGTACTGGAGGAGGTGATGATCTCCACGATCTCACCGTTCTGCGGCACGCGGTCAATGGGAACGATGGTTCCGTTGATCTTGGCGCCGATCATCTTATTACCTACCGCCGTATGGATGGCGTAAGCGAAGTCGATCACCGTAGAACCCTGGGGCAGCTGAATAACGTCGCCCTTAGGGGTAAAGACGAAGATCTCGTCGTGGAAGATATCGGTCTTGATGGCGTGAAGGAACTCGTCGGGGTCCTTGGTATCGTTCTCCGTCTCGATCAGCTTGGCGACCCACTCCAGCTTCTTATCCATCTCTTCCTTGGAGCGCTCGCCCGACTTATACTTCCAATGCGCCGCAATACCGTATTCCGCGATATGATGCATCTCGTAGGTACGGATCTGCACCTCAAAGGGGATACCGTCGCGACCGATGACTGTGGAATGAAGAGAACGGTACATATTGGGCTTGGGCGTAGAGATATAGTCCTTGAATCGACCCGGGATGGACTTGAACATCTCGTGGATAAGACCGAGAACGGTATAGCAATCCAGCTCCGTCTCCACGATCACGCGAAGGGCGTAGAAGTCATAGATCTCGTCAAAGCTCTTATTTTGGTTATACATCTTCTTGTAGATGCTGTAAACCGATTTGATTCTTCCCTCAAGAGTAAATTTGATATTGTTTTCGGTCAGCTTGTTCTCTACCGCCGAGCGAATACCCTCGATAAAGTCCTGATTCTGACCGTAGCGCGTTTCCACATCGTTTCTGACCTCGTCGTAGCCGTAGGGGTCAAGATAGGCAAGGCTTAGGTTCTCCAGCTCCTGCTTGATCTTCTGCATACCGAGACGGTGCGCAAGAGGCGCGTAGACCTGCATGGTTTCAAGCGCGGTAATACGGCGCTTGCCGTCTGCCTTAACGCCCAGGGTACGCATATTGTGAAGTCGGTCACAAAGCTTGATAAAGATAACGCGGATATCGCGGGACATGGCAAGAAGCATCTTACGGATACTCTCAATATGTGCCTCTTCCTTATCCTCGATCTTCACCATCACGATCTTGGTAAGACCGTCAACCAGCATAGCCACGTCTGCGCCAAACTGCTTCTTGATGATATCAAGGTCGGTCTTTTCCGCGCAGTCCTCTACCGTATCGTGAAGGAGCGCGGCACAGATAGAATCGGTGTCAAGACCGAGACCCGCCACGATCTCCGCAACCGCAAGAGGATGGGAGATATAAGGCTCGCCGCTGATGCGGAACTGTCCCTCGTGGAGGGAGGCGGCATAGTCGTATGCACTTTGTATTTTTTCGATATTGTAGCGCTCTTCGTTTCTTTTCAGAACGGTAAGCAAGCGCTCAATGCTGGCAGTTTCGTTATAATTCATTGAGTCTCCTTTCGACTCACCGACATTGCGACTTCAGGCGGCAAAGAATGGGTGAGCTTTCGAGGTCCACCTTGGGAGCGGACAGATCTACGTGAAATTCTATTAAGTCAAATTCGTGATATTGGATGTGGCAAAGCTTCATTTCGTCAAGCACGTCAAGGATCACACGGAGCTTGATGCGATTGATGCCGCCGGCAGAGGCCCCCTTCACGATAGAAAGAAGCTGTTTTTCGGACATCTCCGAAACCGACTCGCAGGTGCGGGCACGAAGCACGCGGTATACAGCGGCAAATTCCTCACGTCCGGGAAGAATGCCTTCTCGAGGGGAGAAGGATGCGCCGTTCATAACCTCGCGATAGCGCGCGGTCTGGCGCTCCGCCTCTTCCGTGAAGGCTTCGGAATAACGGGTATCCCGAAGAAGAAGCTGAACCGTTCGGCTTCCGTTATACTCGTTGATATCCAGGTTGAAAAGAATGTCGATGCGCTCACCGGGATTGTAATCAAACACCTCGTAGCCCGCATTGAACATAATCGCATTCAAAAGCGCGCCCGACTTTTCAAGGCGGAACTTCACGTGGCTTCCGTTTCCGATAGCGCGCTCGGTTACCACCGTTACGTCGCGCATCAAAAACAGAGGCGTGGGATTGGCAATACCGAAGGGCTCAAGCAGCAGCATCTCCTCGGCAAGCTGCATACGGACGTCAGCCGCGTCAAGCTCAAGATCGGCGGTCACAACGTTCGTCCAGGTATCTTCTGTTTCGTTGGCCTTTACGTAGGCGTTGATCTCCCGACGGAAATCGTCAATCTGACCTCGCGTGATGGAAAGACCTGCAGCCAGCTCGTGACCGCCGTATTTCACCAGGTACTCTCCGCAAGCAGAGATTGCCTCGATCAGATTCACGCCGTCGATGCTTCGTCCGGAGCCACGTCCCACGTCGTCCGCATCGGGGGCTTGATCGGTAGCACCGTCAAAGGTAATAAGAATGGCGGGGCGTCCGTATTTTTCAACCACCTTGGAGGCGGCAATACCGATAACGCCGGGATGCCAATCGTCATCCGCAAGCACAAGAACTCTGTCGGAGGACAGGTCGCATTGCTCGGCAACGCGATCCTCAAGGGATTTCACAATGTCAGACTCCTGCTTCTGCCGATCGGTGTTCAGTTGACACAAATGGTCAGCAAGAAGCGCAGCAGCGCTCTCGCAATTCTCGTCCGCCTCGTTGATCAGGAGGAGCTCCAGCGCACGGGACGCGTGCTCCATTCTTCCCGCAGCATTGATGCGGGGTGCCAAGAAAAAGCTTACGGTGGACGCGGTAACGTCCCACGCGCCGCTCTTATCCGAAGAAAGACGCTGGCCAAGGGCACGGATACCGGGACGGGGCGCGTGATTCATATTCCAAAGACCGCGCACGATGATGGCGCGATTTTCGTCGGTCACGGGCATTACGTCGGCAATGGTACCGATAGCAACAAGGTCGGAAAAGCGATTATAGATATCCATAACCGTTTCAATGGAAGGTGCCGTTTCGCCCTTCGAAAGTGCTTCAACGGCGGTGATCAGCTTAAACGCTACGCCAACGCCCGCAAGCTCGGAAAAGGGATAGGTGCAATCGGGACGGTGGGGATCCACCACCGCCACGGCATCGGGAAGGATCTCGCGACACTCGTGGTGGTCGGTCACGACCACGTCAATACCAAGCGACTTGGCATATTCCACCTCCGCGATAGCGGTAATGCCCGTGTCCACCGTGACAATAAGGGTAGCGCCCTTGCTGTGCAAAATATCGATGGCATCACGTGACATACCGTAGCCCTCGGTAAAGCGGTCGGGAATATAATATCCCAGCTTCATTTCGGGATTGGCGGCTTCTAAGTAGGAGTACAGCACCGCAGTGGCGGAAACGCCGTCGGCATCGTAGTCACCTAGGATCGCCACGTTTTCACAATTGTTGATAGCCTCAAGAACGCGCGCCGCCGCACGGCCCATATCCTTCATGGCAAACGGATCGTAGATCGAAAGGTCGGCGTTCTTCAAAAATGCCTCCGCCTTGCTCACACTATCGTAGCCGCGCATCAAAAGAAGCTTGGCGCAGGTAGAGGAGATCCCAAGGCTTCCTGCTATATCGTTAACCGCGGAAAGCCGTTCGACTGTTTCTTCAAAGTCTCCGACCTTCCATATTTTTCGGGTGTTCATGTATGATGATTCCTTTACTGAAATTGGTGATCTCGCCCCCCATGCTTGCCCGTCACCGTTGGCAAAAATTATTGATGAGAAAATCTCTCCATGATCTTCAGCGCCACGCGGATACCGTCCACCGCGGCACTGGTAATTCCGCCCGCATATCCCGCGCCTTCGCCGCAAGGATACACCAGATCGTCGTTGGGCGCGGTAAGTGCGTCGGTGCGACGAATAGTAAGGGGCGCCGACGTTCTCGTTTCCACCGCGGTAAGGATCGCCGCAGGATCGGCAAAGCCCGCGATCTGTCTGTCAAAGGCGGCAAATCCCCTCTTGAGTCCATCGGTCACAAAGCCGGGAAGCATACGGGAAAGCTCTGCCACGCGGCAGTTTCCGTTCATATAGGTGGGCAGAACCTCGCTTGGCTCACGGGTAAGGGTATCTGCCAGAAAATCGCCCATGGTCTGGATCGGGGCGGTATACTCTCCGCCGCCAAGGGTGAAGGCCGCGCGCTCCAGCTGTCGCTGAAAGGCAATGGCGCGTCTTACGTCGTTTCCGCAATCGGCAGGCGTTACCGAAACGGCTACCGCCGCATTGGCGTTTCTGCCGTCACGGGCATAATGGCTCATACCGTTGACGACTACGCCTCCCTCCTCGGACGTGGCCGCAACCACCTCGCCGCCGGGGCACATACAGAAGGTATATACGCCTCTCTCCCCCTTGGTATGGGAAAGGCTGTACTCGGCGTGGCCCAGAAGCGGATGCCCTGCGGCGTCGCCGTACATAGCTTTATCGATATTGCTTTGCAAATGCTCAACGCGAACACCGACGGAAAAGGGCTTGGGCATCAAGGTGAAGCCGCGCTCCATCAGCATTTCGTAGGTATCTCTCGCACTGTGTCCAAGAGCCAGGATCAGTGCGCCGCAGGAGATCTCTCCCACCGTGGTAGAAGCGATAACCGTGTTGCCGCTTCCCCGTCTGATCCCGTCAAGACGGCATTTGTAAATCAGTGTTCCGCCAAGCTCTTCGATTCTGCGAAGCAGATTTTCCACAACGCGCCGAAGCACGTCGGTACCTACGTGGGGCTTGGCTTTGATCAGCACGTCATCGGGCGCGCCGAAATCGTGCAGTCTCTGCAAAACGTAATTACAGTTGGGATCGCTGATGCGCGTCACCAGCTTACCGTCGGAAAAGGTGCCTGCACCGCCTGCACCAAACTGGATATTGGTCGCGGGGTTGAGGCGCTTTTCGCGATAAAATTTTTCCACCTCATCCACGCGCTCGGCGACAGACGCGCCGCGGTCAATGAGAATGGGACGGTATCCGTTCTCCGCAAGAAGGAGTGCGGCAAACATACCGCAGGGCCCCATACCGACCACAAGGGGTCTGGCGGACAAGGGCTCTGTGCCGAAGCGAAGCTCGGGTGTGCTCTGCTTTGCCAAACGGATAGCATTCTTGGTCAGCGCCGATTCCTCTACGGAAAGCACCTGCTCACACTCGGCAAGAACGGTGCAAACGGCGTGGATATCTTCCTTTTTTCTGGCGTCAATAGACCTTTTATAAAGGCGAAAATGAAGCATGGAAGGATCCACCCCCGCACGCTTCATTTTCTTTTTCGCACAGCTTATAAACTCTCGCTCCTCCGCGTCAAAGGGCAAGGATATCCCCGACACGAGAAAGGCGCTCGCTTTTATTTTGCTCATGTGTTTTGTCCAACCGATACTACCTGATTCTCCATTCCGTTGTCTACGGAGCCGGGCATCTTGACGTCCGTCACGTTCATGATCACAAGCCAGATCACAAGAGCGGCCAGCACACAGATGATGTAAGAGAGCAGGTTGTATTTTTTCGTTTTGGATTCGGAACCCTCGTGGAATTCCTCTACCTCGTAGTTCTTTTCTTTCATTTCGTTTCCTCCATTTTGCCCGCGGACTTGCCGTTCTGGGGCTTCTGACTGTGAACCAGGAGCTTCACCAGATCCTGCTTCAAGGAGTTGTAGTTATAGTTTCTCTTCAGCTGTCCATCCGCCGCAAGGGAGATGGTTCCCGTCTCCTCGGACACGACGACGACAATAGCGTCACTGCTCTCGCTCATACCGATTGCCGCGCGATGGCGCGTTCCCAGATCCTGAACGATATCCTCTTTGGTGGAAAGGGGCAGGAAGCATCCTGCAGCGAAGATGCGGTGACCGCGGATGATCACGGCACCGTCGTGAAGAGGCGCTTTGTTGAAGAAAATATTGCGGAGCAGGAAGGACGACATCTGCGCATTCACGAGAACGCCCGACTTTATGTACTCACCAAGCTTCGTGGAGCGCTCGATCACGATCAGCGCACCCGTCTTGGTTCGGGCCATATCGCCAACCGCCTCACAGATCACGTCAACGTCAGCTGTAATATTGGCAATTTCCTTCGTATCCGACGTAAGACTCTTCAGACCGGAGAAGGGCGTATTTCCCATTTTTTCAAGTCCCGCACGAAGCTCGGGCTGGAACACGATGATAATGGCCAGCATTCCGATCTGATAGAAGTTTCGGAAAATAAACTGGATGGCGTGCATCTGAAGCAAGGAGCTGATGATGAGTATACCGAGGAAGGTAACCACACCAAGCGCCAATTTTCCCGCACGGCGGTCGCGCATAAACTGATACGCCACGTGCAAAAGGAAAGACAAAACAAGTATATCCAAAATATCGGTCCAGGAGATATCGCGAAGATATGCCCAGACGTCATTTTCCCAAAAATCGGAAAGGGATGTAAA
Organism: Eubacteriales bacterium; assembly: GCA_045613705.1. GTDB lineage: Bacteria > Bacillota > Clostridia > Oscillospirales > CAG-272 > RGIG8775. Next base: position 14,901 of record JAZLBM010000283.1, read on the forward strand.
AAAGGTCTTCAAAAAGTCCATTCCCGTAACTCCTCCATCATTCGACAAATATAGAAAGCCGCCACGCGAGAGCCTCGGCGCGGAGCAAAAATTCACGTTTATAATCGTTTATAATATTATAACATATACTTTCTAAAAATTCAAATGTTTTTTTAAAAAAATTAATATTTTTTTCGCGCGCACGAAAGCACTCACAAAAACAGTTTCTTACCCTCTTCCCTTCTCAACTTAAAAACCAAATAAAAAGCATTATTTCCCATTATTTCCGAACATTTCTCAACATTTTTGCAGGATCGTATAGACATTATTTTCCAAAAACGATTATCGCCATGCTTTGCGATCCGTTTGCATATGACAAACCGCTCCTTTTTCCATATTTTCGTAAATTGAATAGGATTTCTGAAAGATAAGCAAACAAAAAGGTCACTCTTTCAAGTGACCTTTTATCATTCATCGCTTCGTTTTGCCAACGTGAATACGATCGCCGCACTGACGAACAGGATCAGCACCGCAAGCCCCGCCGTCAGCTGCCATGCGGACCCCCGGGGAGCCTCTTCGTCGTCTACCGTCTCCATCGACGACAAACGCGCCTCAAGGATCGCCTCCTCAAGCTCGGCATCGCTCAGATTATTACTGTGTGCCGCAAGATATCCAATGCAGATCTGATACGGCTCTTCCTGCTCTTCTCCCGCCGTAAACAGGCGGATATTGCGCACGCTGTCGCTCTTATCCAGCTGAAGGGTACTGATGTAGACCGTCATTCGCTCCCCACTCTTTGCGGTAGCATTCACCAGACACGACGAGGTCTCTCCGCAAAGCTCGAAGGTAAGCTCATAGGTGCGCCCCTCTTCGCCAAGGATCATAACGTCAACGGAAAGCATATCCACCGCTCCCATGATCTCGTCGGCAGAATAGTTGTAAACGATCTCCGAGCAAATGGCCTCACCCGACACGGTAGTCACAAGTGCTCGTCCCATCCCCTCAACGTCTTCGACACGAAGTGTGGAGCAATCGGCGCTGGCAAACCAGTCGTATACGCTCCGTCCCTGCTTATGGTCCCACATGACGTAGCTTCCGCGAATGGAGGAGGCAGGGATCGAATAGGTCTTGTAAACGTAAACGTTTCTCGTGACCATAGATTTTTCGTTAACCCCGGGGATCAATTCCGACCAGGATATTGCGCCGAGGTCAAAGAGGATCTCGCGATTTCTGTTCTTTCCCTCCTGGGTGTTGATATACTTTACCGTTTCGAATAGCGACCGAAGCGTTGCTACACCTTCGATTTTTTCGGGATGGAGAATAAATCCCGCCGCCTGCCCCGTGGCAAGCTTGTAATAAGAATACACGTATGCCGCGGAAAGAGATTCCGCCGAAAGAGAGCCGTCGGGCGTCCAGGTGTAGAGATACCTATCACGAACGGTTTCATATCGTTTGGAAAGAAGGCTGAGAGCATCCTCCCACTCCTCAAGGTTATCCACCGAAGCGCGGATGGGATCGGCCTCGCGAGGATTCATAAGATCCGGTGCCTCGGAGGACTCCAGCATCACGCGAACCGAGAAGGCGCCGTCAAAGCGATCCCGGATCAGCTTGGAAAGGGATACTACAAACAACCGACCGGGATACGAACCGACACGACCGGCAACGCTTCCGTCCGTATCGTAACGGTCGCTGAGCGGAACCACCAGATCAATGGCACCGCTTTGCTTTGTCGCCTCGGAAATCACGTGAAGCGCCGCACCGTAAAGCTCGGTATACTCTGCAAGCGTTTTGTCGCCCACGTAGTTGTAGGCAGATGCCAGATCCACCGAACGCCCAAGGATCACGCCGTGCATCCTTCCCTGGGACGCGTATCGCTGACACAGGAATTCGGTATAGGCATACAGAGCCGTTCGGGACTGTTCACCGGAGAGTGAGATGCCGTTGTGCGCCGTTTCCACCGAGGACGGTGTGCTTCCGTGAAGCACGTTATAATCGCTTCCGCCCGAAAGCAGAAAACGAAGATATACCTGACATCCGTCGTTGCTATACTGCTCGATCTCCTCGTCAAGTCCGTACACATACGAGCGGTCTACGTAGAAATAAGAGCCGTCGGTCTGATGCAAAAGACCGTTGTTCTTCTCGCTTTGCATACGGTCAAGATATACGTCAACGATGGCAAGACCTGCATCCGCGCTTGCCGCAAGCGATCCGTGCTCCGTATCCACGCCCTTAAAGGCGGGGATCGCTTCCCCGGCGGAGGGCGTACAAGGAACGGTAGGCGTGTACCAATAGAGAATTTCCCCCTCGGCGCTCACGATAGCTACCACGTACTGCATAAAGCGCTCCGAAAAGGAAAGCGCGGGAACGGAAAATTCAAAGCGAACCGAGAAGGGCGTGGTCGCAATAGGCTTTGCCCTTTTGAGATATGCTTCAGTGACCGTATCATTCATACCGAAGGCGTAGAGCGCCACCGTCGCGCCACGGACACTCGACACGATCTCGTGCTTGATATTTCCGCCGACCGTAACCGTCTTGGTCTGCGGACGGTAAGTACATTCGGTGATCTCGCCCGGATTTTCGGCATCGTCGTCATATACGGATACGATACCGATGCCATACAACGTTACCGTGCCGCTGGAGCCGCCGTACAAGGAAATATTAACGTCGGTAATATTCCCCACGCCGTCCACGTACAGAAAGTAATCCTGCTTGCCGCTTCGGCGCTCGATCGAGATCTGTCGTTCATAAAGCGCGCCGTTTTTCCAGTAAGAAATCTTGAGAACGTTGCAGTAGGAATTATTGGCCAGAACGATTCGAATGGCGTTGCCGCAGCTGTCGTCCGCAAGCGGCTTGACCGCCGCATAGAGGACAGGGGTCGTGTTTCGAAAGGATACCAGCACCGATCCGTCCGATTCGCGCACAAGTGTGGCGTTTCCCGCAAAGAGGGTCTGACACATAAAGCGGCTCTCATCTACCGCAACCGACTCCACGCCGTACGAGGAACACGGAAACATCGCTATCAAAAAAGCGCAAAGCAACAACGCGCAAAGCGCGCGGATCCGTTTCATGCAATCCCCTCCTCCCGAAGTTCTTTTTTCTTATTGTAGCATATGCCGCGCGCTTTGTCAATTTATTTCAAAACTTCCCACAATCCAAGCACTTTTGCCCGTTTTGCTGAAATATATCAAAATTTATATAAAAACTTTCGCAAAAGTCGCCATAATTGTGGGTTTCATATATTGTATCAAACGAAGAAATATGATATAATGATATTTGTATATTTATATTTTTGAAAGAAGGCACGTCTTATGAAATATCTTGTTGTAATTCCCGACGGAATGGCCGATGAGGCGATCAAGGAGCTTGGTGACAAAACGCCCATGGAAAAGGCGTACAAGCCCTGTATGGATTCTCTTGCCGCCGAAGCCATCGTAGGTACCGTTTCCAACGTTCCCGAGGGTATGGTTCCCGAAAGCGACACCGCTAACATGGCCATCCTTTCCTTTGACCCCAAGGTCTATTCCAAGGGTCGCTCTCCCCTTGAGGCTATGAGCATGGGACTTACTATGTCCCCCCGCGATACCGCTTACCGCTGTAACATCGTCACCCTCACGGATGACGGCGAATACGACGACAAGATCATTCTCGACCACAGTGCCGACGAGATCACCACCGCCGAAGCCGACGTGCTGATCAAGGCGCTTGATGAAAAGCTCGGCACCGAGTTCCGCAAGTTCTATACCGGTGTCAGCTACCGCCATTGTATCCTTTGGCAGGACGGAAACGACAAGTATGAGTTTATGCGTCCTCACGACATTCTCGGCAAGCGCATCGGCGAGTATCTGCCTAAAGCCGAAAACGGCGGCAAGGAATTCTACGATCTGATGCGCGCAAGCTTTGATATTCTGAATCACCACCCCGTCAACGAGGCACGCCGCGCCCGCGGACTCAAGCCCGCAAACTCCATCTGGCTCTGGAGCCCCGGCAAAAAGCCCCAGCTCCCCTCCTTCGGAGAAAAGTGGGGACTTCGCGGCGCCGTCATTTCCGCCGTCGACCTGATCAAGGGCATCGGCATCTGCGCAGGAATGAAGTCCTTTGACGTTGAGGGTGCAACCGGCAACGTTCACACCAACTACGAGGGCAAGGCCGAGGCGGCCATCAACGCCTTCCGCGACGGATACGATTACGTATACGTTCACGTAGAAGCGCCCGACGAGTGCGGTCACCGCGCAGAGCTTGAAAACAAGGTTCTTTCCGTTGAGCTGATCGACAAAAAGATCCTTCGCCCCGTTTACGAATATCTGGAGAGCACCGACGAGCCCTTCCGCATTATGGTGCTTCCCGATCACCCCACCCCCATTCGCATCCGCACACATTCCATCGATCCCGTTCCCTTTATGATCTACTGCTCCGATAAGATCTACGACGGCGTAGACTGCTTCACCGAGGCTTCCGCCGCCGCCAAGCAGAATTACGTTGCGAACGGCTACACGCTGATGGATATCCTGACCGAAAAGTAATAGACACGGAGGCATTTTATGGATCAGAACAAAACCGCAAGGGCACCGAAAGCGCCTATTATTTCCACGGTGTGTGACTTTTTTGAGATACTTCTCTTCTCCGTTCTGTTCGTCATACTGATCTTCACCTTTGCGTTTCGCCTTTCCATTGTCAGCGGAACCTCGATGAACCACACCTTAAACAGCGGCGACCGCGTGATCACCTCCAATCTGTTTTACGAGCCCGAGGCCGGTGAGATCATCGTCTTCCACCAGACGGGCGACGTATTCAACGAGCTGATGATCAAGCGCATCATTGCCACCGAGGGACAGTACGTGCTCCTTGACTTTGATGCCGTATACGTTTCCGACGACGAGGTCATTGACGAATCCGATCGGGTAGACGAAAGCGGCTATGCCTATATTGCCGGCGGCACGATGAATATTTACCCCAACAGCATCGGAAAGGTCTTCCAAGTCCCCGAGGGACACGTCTTCGTTATGGGAGACAACCGCAACAACTCCTCCGATAGCAGACACGCCGCCATCGGCTTTGTCGATGAACGCCGTATCCTCGGCAAGGTGATCCTTCACCTGCCCATCTCAAAATAACCTATCACTAACGAAAGGAGAACGCTATGCCATCCGAGATCATTCAATGGTTTCCCGGTCATATGGCGAAAACCAGACGCCTTATCACCGAAAACTTAAAACACGTTGACATCGTAATCGAGATTTTGGACGCTCGCATTCCGTACAGCTCCCGCAATCCCGAGATCAACCGCCTTTGCGCAGAAAAGCCGCGCATCGTGCTTCTGAATAAGGCGACTCTCGCCGACCCCAAGGAGACCAAGATCTGGTGCGAGCGGTTTTCGGGCGAATTCACCGCCTGCATCCCCACCGACTGTGTAAGCGGAGACGGCATTAACCAGATCTCCCCCGCCATTCGCAAGATCCTTCACGAAAAGCTGGAGCGATACGAGGCGAAGGGTATGACGGGACGCCGCTTAAAGGCCATGGTGCTGGGCATTCCCAACGTGGGAAAATCCTCTCTCATCAACAAAATTTCGGGCAACAAGAAGGCCAAGGTGGAAAACCGCCCCGGTGTCACCCTTGACAAGCAGTGGTTCACCACCTCCATCGGACTTGATCTGATGGATATGCCCGGTATTCTCTGGCCCAAGTTCGACGACCGCAAGGTGGGCGAAAACCTCGCTATCACCGGCGCCATCAAGGACGCCGTTGTCGACGTGGAGGCGCTTGCCGTATCCCTTTGCGGACGTCTTCGCGCTCTCTATCCCGAGTTGCTCTCCACCCGTTACAAGCTGGGTGATCTTGAGCAATATGCCGACCTTGACGACTACGATCTGTTCCGGCTGATCGGTAAAAAGCGAGGCTTCTTGATCTCCGGTGGCGAGATCAACACCGAGCGCACCGCCAATATGCTGTTGGATGAGTTCCGCTCTGCCAAGATCGGACGAATCACGCTGGACGGCATTTTCATCAAGAACAAGGACGAGGAGACCGAAGATGCTGGAGTTTGAACTGGAAAAGGAATGTCATAAAAACGGCTTTCTGTCGGTCTGCGGTGTAGACGAGGCAGGACGCGGCCCTCTCTGCGGCCCCGTTGTTGCCGCCGCCTGCATACTGCCCCTTGATTGCGAGATCGAGGGACTCAACGACTCCAAAAAGCTGACCGAGAAAAAGCGCGAGGCACTCTTTGACGTCATTATGGAAAAGGCCATTGCCTGCTCCGTTGCGCAGGCCTCGGTGGAGGAGATCAACTCCCTCAATATTCTTGAGGCTACTCTTCTCGCTATGCGCCGCGCCATTGAAGGGCTTTCCGTGAAAGCGGATTTTGCTCTCATTGACGGCAACGTCAGCCGCGACTTCCCCCTTCCCGCCACGGCGGTCATTCACGGAGACGCCATTTCCCCCAGCATTGCGGCGGCGTCGATCCTTGCTAAAGTGACCCGAGACCGTATGTGCATCGATCTTGACGCGGAGTATCCTATGTACGGCATTGCCAAAAACAAAGGCTACGGCTCCAAGCAGCATATGGACGCCCTTCGCCGGTACGGCCCCGCCCCCATTCACAGAACCAAATTTATTCGGTTCCTTGACGAAGAAAAATGATCCGCTTTTTCAAACACGCAAAGCCCACCACCACCGATATCGGTCGATACGGTGAAGAGGTCGCGGTAAAGCATCTGAAGCAAAACGGATACCGCATCCTTGACAGAAACCGCCACGAGGGACGAAACGAGATCGACGTTATCGCCGAAAATCGGGAATTTATCGTCTTCGTTGAGGTGAAAGCAAGAAAGGCGACGGGATCGTATACCTACGACTACGGTGCGCCCGCCGATGCCGTTACCCCTGCCAAGCGCCGCCGAACGGTGGACGCGGCACGGGCATATCTTTATAAAAGCAAAACCACAAAAATTCCCCGTTTTGACGTGATCGAGGTATACCTTGGTGACACGTCACTCACCGACACCCCCAAGATCCTTCGCATCGAACATCTTGAGGATGCCTTTCGGGAGTAAATAAGGAGAACTATGACCAATCAACTGAATCTTTTTGACCTTCATTGCGACACCCCCTTTGAGTTATATCTCCACGGGACAAGGCTTGAAGAAAATAAACACCACGTATCTCTTGCGGGCGCTGATGTCTATCCCCAATATACGCAGGTTATGGCCATCTGGTCCAACCGCAAGCTCAATGACGATACCGCCTTTCGCAACTTCCACAAGATCGCCGACTATCTGATGACGGAGCTTGAGAACAATTCTCATCGCGTCACCTTTGTCCGCGACAAGCAAAGCCTTGAGCGCGCAACCACCAAAGCGCGCGCATTTCTTGCGGTGGAGGATGCTCGCATTCTCGGCGGTCGACTCGACCGACTTCCCGTGCTTCACGCTCGCGGCGTTCGTTTCCTGACTCTCGTCTGGAGCGGTGAAAGCTGTATCGGCGGTGCCTTTGACACAAATACGGGACTTACCGATTTCGGCAGATCTGTAGTTGAGGAATGCTTCAGCCTTGGCATCGTCCCCGACGTTTCCCACGCCTCGGTAGAGACGGCCGCTGAAACGTTTGCCATCGCGCAGGCGCACAACAAGCCGGTGATCGCCACCCATTCCTGCTCGCATTCGGTCTATCCCCATCCCCGAAACCTTCGGGACGAGCAATTTGAGACCATCAAGTCTCTCGGCGGTCTTGTGGGCGTCAGCTTCTGCGATATCCATCTGGCCGAAAACAAGGGAGCTACCATCGACGACGTAGTGCGCCACGTGGAGCACTATATGTCTCTCGGCGGCGAAGACGTGGTCGCATTCGGCACCGACTTTGACGGTGCGGATATGCCCGACGGCATCTCCTGTCCTGCCGATCTTTTGAAGATCAGCGAGGCACTTGCCCGTCTTAACTATACCGAAACCCAAATCCGAAAGCTCTTTTCTGAAAACGCAACTCGTTTTGTAAATCAAAATCTTATATAAAAGACCAGGAGATCCACTATGTTGTACCAAAGCACAAGAGACGCATCCGCAAAGAAAGTAAGCGCATCCCTTGCCATCAAGCAGGGTCTTGCCGACGACGGCGGACTTTTTGTCCCCGAGGTCCTTCCCACCCTCAGCGAAGCCGAGATCACAGAGCTTTGCCGCGACAGCTACCCTGTTCGCGCCGCAAAGGTTCTGTCTAAATTCCTCTCGGACTACACCTATGAGGAGCTTCTTGAGGACTGTGGCCGCGCTTATTCCGACGAATCCTTCGTAGGCGGTTGCGCCCCTCTTAAGGAAGTTCACGACGGTCTGTATTCCCTCGAGCTGTGGCACGGTCCCACCTCCGCATTCAAGGATATGGCTCTGCAGATCATGCCCCGCCTTCTTTCCCGTGCCCTCGTCAAGAATGACGAAAAGCGCACGGCACTCATTCTCGTTGCCACCTCGGGTGACACGGGTAAGGCCGCCCTTGAGGGCTACCGCGACGTAGAGCGCGTCAAGATCATGGTATTTTACCCCACGGGTGGTGTCAGCCGTGTGCAGAAGCTGCAGATGGCGACCCAGGGCGGTAACAACGTAAACGTCTGCGCGATCCGCGGAAACTTTGACGACGCGCAGAACGGCGTGAAGGCCATCTTCTCCGACAGAGAGGCTGCCGCGCGCCTGAATGAGTCGGACATTTTCTTGTCCAGCGCAAACTCCATCAACTGGGGTCGTCTTGCTCCTCAGATCGTTTACTATATTTCCGCATACTGCGATCTTCTGAATGCAGGTACCGTAAAGATGGGCGAGAAGGTCAACTTCTGCGTTCCCACCGGAAACTTTGGTAACATCTTTGCCGCATACATCGCAAAGCGTATGGGGCTTCCCGTAGATAAGCTGATCTGCGCGTCCAACACCAACAACGTGCTTACCGATTTCCTCCGTACAGGCGCATACGACCGCAACCGTCAGTTCCACCTGACCATGTCCCCCTCTATGGACATCCTCATTTCCAGCAACCTTGAGCGTCTTCTTTGGCTGACCGCAGGCAGCGAGGCAACCGCCGCATATATGGAGTCTCTCCGCACCACCGGTCGCTACCAGATCACCCCCGAGCATCTGGCGCTTATCAACGAGACCTTCCTCGGTTACTACACCGACGAGGCGGCAACTGCCACCACCATCCGCGCAACCCTTGAGAAGGACGGCTACCTTGCCGACACCCACACCGCGGTTGCTCTCTGCTCCGCAGAGCAGTACATCGCCGAAAGTGGTGACAAGAAGCCTATGGTCGTGGCTTCCACCGCAAGCCCCTACAAGTTTGCCGCTGACGTGCTGGCATCCCTTGGTGAGAGCAAGCCCGAGGACGATCTGGATGCTCTCGAGCTTCTTTCGAAAAAGACCGACACCGAGATCACCCTTCCCCTTCGCGGTCTTGCCGAGCGCGAGGTGCGCTTTGATAAGGTGATCGACGCCACCGCGATGAAGGAAGAGGTCTTCGCTTACGTAGAGAAATAAAAAAGGGCGGCGCCTCGCGCCGCCCCCGACAACTCGCCGAGTTGTCCCGGGTCGCTCTGACCCCTCGGATCCCATCTGTCAACCGATAAGATCCCTACCGACTGAACGAACGATCCGTTCAGTTGCCCTTCTGCTCGAAGGTCGCGCAAACCGTGTCTGCGCTGGAGGTTGCATAGCTGGGGCCTACTGCGATCTTCTTCGCGGTGCAGTAAGTCTCACCGCCGTGATACACGCAGTTCTTCACGTCACAGTGAATGCCCTGATTGTGCTTGCAACAGCTCTTGTCATTTGCGTTCATGTTCATAAATTATGACCATACCTTTCTGAAACACCGATCTTCAGGCGATCGCAATGCTTCAACGCTGTCTTGCGATCCGCGCCCGAATCGGAAGACAGTAGTATTATGAGCACAAAGCCCGGGCAGCATACAAAAAAGCAAGCGTTAAAATTTTCCAACGGAAAGGAGGACTCCTATGGCGGTCTACGTCCTGTCAGACCTTCACTTATCCACCAATACCAAAACCAACAAATCCATGGAAGTGTTCGGATCCCGCTGGCGCGGCTATATGGAACGGATCGAGGCCAACTGGCGCCGCTTGGTCGAACCGAGCGACACCGTGATCATCCCCGGCGATATTTCCTGGGCAATGACTCTTGAGGAGGCCACCGAAGACTTCGCGTATTTAGAAGCCCTTCCCGGAAACAAGATCATCAGCAAGGGAAACCACGATTACTGGTGGGCGACCCAAGCCAAGGTGTCCGCTTTCTTCGAAAAGAACGGATTCCATACCATCCGTATGCTTCACAACAACGCCTACGCCGTTGAGGATTTTCTCATATGCGGAAGCCGCGGCTGGTATAACGACGAAAACGGAAATAACGTTCCCGCAGGAACCGATTACCGCAAGATCGTAGCCCGCGAGGCCATCCGCGTACGGCTGAGCCTTACCGAAGCGCAGAAGATGGATGAAGCGGATGGAGTTGTTCGCGAAAGGCTGGTCTTTCTGCACTTCCCGCCCGTCTTCCGCGAATTCCGATGCGAGGAGATTTTAGCGGTGCTTCGCGAGTTTGGCGTGACCCGTTGCTTCTACGGACATATCCACGGTGTTTACGACGTTCCCGGCAATTTTGTCGAGGATGGAATCAAATTCACTATGGTTTCCGCCGATTATCTGGGCTTCACTCCGCTTCACGTTCCAAAAGTGCCGTAAAGTCGGGCTTTGCGGCCAAAAAAATTGCAAAATCTATTGACAATATGCACAAAAAATAGTAAAATATTATGATGTAAAAAATTCAAGGACCTACCGTAAAAAATTGAGATGCGGCGGTCACCCCTAAAATAAGAAAGGATCATCAAAACCATGAAAATCACCAAGAATCAGAAAACCGAACACAGCACCTACGAGCTGGAAATTGCCGTAGAGAAGGACGTCTTTGAGGCTGCCGTAAGCAAGGTTTATCGCAAGCAGGTAAAGAACATCAACGTTCCCGGCTTCCGCAAGGGTAAGGCTCCCCGTTCCATCATCGAGAAGATGTACGGCAAGGGCGTATTCTACGAGGATGCCATCAACGAGCTTCTTCCCTCCGTTTACGAGGATGCTATCAAGGAAGCTGACATTAAGGACATCGTGGCTCAGCCCGAGTTTGATATCGTTTCCATCGACGAGAACGGTCTTGTTCTCTCTGCCGTTATCACCGTTAAGCCTGACGTTCAGATCGCAGACTACGTAGGCCTTACCGTTGAGAAAACTGTTGAGCCCGTAACCGACGAAGAGGTTGACCGTGAGATCGCAACCGTGCGCGAGAGAAACTCTCGCGAGATCGAGGTTACCGATCGCGCTGCAGAGCTTGGCGATACCGCTGTTCTTGACTATGAGGGCTTCGCTGACGGCGTTGCTTTCGAGGGCGGCAAGGGTGAGAACTTCTCCCTGAAGCTCGGCTCCGGTCAGTTCATCCCCGGCTTCGAGGATCAGGTTGTTGGTCACAACGTTGGCGAGGAGTTCGACATCAACGTTGAGTTCCCCACCGAGTACCACGCAGCAGAGCTTGCAGGCAAGCCCGCTGTCTTCAAGATCAAGCTTCACAAGCTGAACAAGGTTGAGCTTCCCGAGCTTGACGACGATTTCGCAAAGGACGTTTCCGAATTTGACACCTTTGCTGAATACAAGGCTGACGTAAAGGCAAAGATTGAGAAGAGACACGAGTCCAAGGCTGACGCTGAGGTTGAGGAGAAGCTTGTTGAAGCTCTTATCGAGAAGCTTCAGGCAGAGATCCCCGAGGCTATGTTCGTAAACGAGACCGAGAACTCCCTTCGTGACTACGACAACAACCTTCGCATGAGCGGTCTTGACCTTAAGACCTATATGCAGTACACCGGCCGCTCTCTTGATGACCTTCGCAACGATTTCCGTCCCAGAGCTGAGAAGCAGGTTAAGGCACGTCTCGCTCTTGAGAAGATCGCCGCTCTTGAGAATCTTGAGGCCTCTGAGGAGGACATCAATGCTGAGTACGATCGCATCGCAAACGCTTACAACGTACCCGTAGACCAGGTTAAGGCCAGCATCGATGCCGCTGCTATCGCAGAGGATATGAAGGTTAAGAAGGCTATGGATCTCGTTAAGGAGAAGGCTGTGATCGGCGCAAAGGCTACTAAGAAGCCCGCTGCAAAGAAGTCCACCACCAAGAAGACCGAGGACGCTGAGAAGGCTCCCGCTGAAAAGAAGACCACTACCAAGTCTACCACTACTAAGTCTGCTACCGCTAAGTCCACGACCACCAAGTCCACGACCGCGAAGAAGACCACCACTACCAAGTCCTCCACCGCAAAGGCGGCAACCACCAAGAAGGAGACCGCTCCCAAGGCAGAGGACGCTGAGTAATCAAAATCCAAACCCAGGAGGCTACTATGTTGAATTATGGAAATATCAAGGACGCTCTTGTCCCGATGGTAATTGAGCAGACCGGTCGCGGTGAACGCTCCTTTGACATCTTCTCAAGACTCCTGAATGACCGTATCATCTTTCTCTCCGACGAAGTCAACGATACTACCGCATCGCTTGTCGTAGCCCAGCTCCTCTTCCTTGAGGCGCAGGATCCCGACAAGGATATCGCCTTCTATATCAATAGCCCCGGCGGTTCTGTTACCGCGGGTATGGCGATCTACGACACGATGAATTATATCAAGTGCGACGTTTCCACCATCTGTATCGGTATGGCGGCAAGCATGGGCGCGTTCCTGCTTTCCTCCGGTACCAAGGGCAAGCGTATTGCCCTGCCCAACAGTGAGATCATGATCCACCAGCCCCTCGGCGGTGCGAGAGGTCAGGCTACCGATATCAAGATCCAGGCCGACCTTATCCTCCGTACCCGTGACAATCTCAATCGAATTCTTGCCGAGAACACCGGCAGATCCATTGAGGAGATCGCACGCGACACCGAGCGCGACAACTTCATGACCGCACAGCAGGCGCTGGAATACGGTCTTGTCGACAAGATCTTCGACAAGCGCGCATAACCCCCGAAAGGCAAAGTTAACATGTCTGAAAACAATAGCGGAACACGTACTCCCAATCGCTGTGCCTTTTGCGGCAGAGACGAAATGCAGGTTGATTTTCTCATCCCTGCTCCGTCCGGCGTTTGTATCTGCGATTTTTGCGTAGATCTTTGTGCCCAGCTCATTGAGGAGAATTCCCCCGAGGAAAATCCCGAAAAGGGTAACGCCGAAAATGCTTTCGACAAGCTTTCGATGGATACCCTGCCCAAGCCCATGCAGATCAAGTCCTCTCTTGACGAGTATATCATCGGACAGGATGACGCCAAGATCGCGCTCAGCGTTGCGGTGTACAATCACTACAAGCGCATTCTGAGCCGCGAGAAGCAAAAGAAGAATAAGGATGCCACCGAAGAGGTTCAGCTTCAGAAGAGCAACGTTATGCTTCTGGGTCCCACCGGCGTAGGTAAGACTTACCTGGCCCAGACCCTTGCCAAGACCCTTAAGGTTCCCTTCGCCATTGCCGATGCAACCACCCTCACCGAGGCCGGTTACGTGGGCGAGGACGTGGAGAACATTCTGCTCCGTCTTATCCAGGCGGCGGACTACGACGTGGAAATGGCAGAGCGCGGCATCATCTATATCGATGAGGTCGACAAGATCTCCCGCAAGAGCGAAAACCGCTCCATTACCCGTGACGTTTCGGGCGAAGGCGTTCAGCAGGCGCTCCTCAAGATCCTTGAAGGCACGGTTGCCAACGTTCCTCCCCAGGGCGGACGTAAGCATCCCAACCAGGAATTCATTCAGATCAACACCGAGAACATCCTGTTCATCTGCGGTGGCGCATTCGACGGTCTTGAGAAGATCGTGGAAAAACGCCGCGGCAACCAGGTAGTGGGCTTTGGAAGCGAGATCCGAAAGAAGGACGAGAAGAAGGCAGACGGCATCTACCGTGACGTCACGCCTCACGATATCGTAAAGTTCGGTCTGATCCCCGAGCTTGTGGGACGAATTCCCGTTATCGTGGCGCTTTCCAATCTGGATAAAGAGGCGCTTACCCGTATCATCAAGGAACCCAAGAACTCCTTGATCAAGCAGTACGAATGTCTGTTTGATATGGATAAGGTCAAGCTTTCCTTTGATGACGATGCCATTGAGGCCGTAGCCGAGCTTGCCATCGAGCGCAATACCGGTGCACGCGGACTTCGCTCCATTATGGAAGGCATTATGACCAAGCTGATGTATGAGATCCCCTCCCGCGACGATGTGGAAGAGGTTCGTATCACTGCAGACTGTGTCAAAAACAAAAAAGACCCCGTCTTCATTTTGAAAACGGGTGCATAAAAGAAGGACGGAGATTTCTCCGTCCTTTTTCTTTTACCAGGGGATAATACCCTCAAGGGCAATCTTGTCAGCAATTTCTTGAAGGGTTCGCGCGTCCGCCTCGGGGAGTCCGTTCGCATCCAGAACGGTGGCCGAAGTGCCGAACAGCGTCGCAAAGAAGACGCAGTCGGCAAGGTAACCGCCGTATACGCTTGTATGCGCGGTATCGGGCCCCCACAAACCGAAATTATAATTTTTGATGGCGTAAGCAAAGGCGCGGTTTACGTAGGCACACTTGGCGCCAATGTTGTTTGCAATCTCACCGAAGAATTCATCGTACCGCACGCACTGAGCGAAGGAATTGTCGCCGTTCGGCTTATCCTTTCCCGAGGGGGGACGAACGTAGAGATAGGTCTCGGCACCCGACTCACGGATCGCCTTATCCAGCTTCGCGTGGGCTTCCCGCGAGGGCTCATTTTTCTCGGGGAAATATA
>JAZLBM010000284.1:0-3147 GCA_045613705.1 Eubacteriales bacterium
TAATCGTAGTACGGCGCATAAACGGAATCTTCTTCCTTTGCCCCCTTGGAAACGATAAAACCAAAATCATTGGTCAGCGCTCTGATCTCCTTGCGGAATTCCGCATTATCGGAAACGGTTTCCGCAATGATATCCTTGGCGCCATTCAGTGCATCCTCAGCGCTGAGGACACCCTTTTCCTCATCAATATAACCTGCCGCAAGCTCCTCAAGAGAGGGCTCATAGGACTCGTTCTGTGCCATGAGGAGCTCTGCTAAAGGCTCAAGACCTTTTTCTCTCGCAACGGAGGCACGGGTCTTTCTGTGGGGACGGAAGGGGCGGTAAATGTCATCCACCTCGGTGATTGTCTTTGCCGCGTCGATTGCGGCACTGATCTCATCGGTCAGCTTCTCCTGCGCAGCAATCAACGACTTTACCTCTTCCTTGCGCTTTTCAATATTGCGAAGATAGGTCAGCCTGTCAAAAAGATCGCGGAGAACCACGTCGTCAAGACTTCCCGTTGCCTCCTTACGGTAACGGGCAATAAAAGGAATGGTATTTCCTTCGTCGATCAGCTCAACCGTGCTTTGAACCTGTGCTTCTTTCAGCTTAAACTCTTCAGCCAGTGCTTTAATAATATCCATAATTTCACCTTATTTACAATGATTTTCTAATGCCGCTATTTCGTCTGCGGTCAAGTATCGCCATTCACCACGTTCAAGAGCGCCGTCTTGGAGCAGCGGACCGAATTGAATGCGCTCCAGCTCAAGAATTTTGTTGTCGACCGCCTCAAACATCAGTTTGATTTGATGATACTTCCCTTCCGTTATGGCGATCTCACCGAAATGCGCGTCTTCATAGCGCGTTACCCTGGCGGGCTTTGTTACATATCCGTCGAGGATGGATACGCCTTCCTCAAGCTTCAGCGCATCCTCGAAAGAAAGCGCATCCCTCGCCTCGTACCGATAGATTTTGGTGACGTGGTATTTGGGAGAAAGCAATTGATGCCCCAAAACGCCGTTATTGGTAAGAAGCATTACACCAACGGTGTTTTTGTCAAGACGTCCGCACGGAAACAGGCCAACCGTTCTCAGCTTATCGGGAAGCAGATCAAGAACCGTCTTTTCCCTGCCGTCTTCCGTAGCACTTACGTAACCTTTGGGCTTATTCAACAAGATATAAATATATTGCTGATAATCGATCACAACGCCGTCGAACTTAACCTCGTCCACATCGGGATCGATCTGTTGGGACGTGCTTTTGCAGGGCTGACCGTTGATCAGAATGCGTCCTTGTCTTGCGGCCTTTGAGGCCTCGCTACGCGTCGCCGTAGCCGTAGCGGTCAGAAATTTATCAACTCGCATTTTCATCATTCATCCGCCGCCATTGCCACAAACATTTCGGTCATTCTGGCATAGTTGGTTTTGTTGCTGGTTCCGCCGATCACGTAAGGACTCATCAAGCAAAGCACCATCGAATCGGGAAGCTTGCCAAGCTGTTCGGAGTTCTTATAAAGTGCCGTTTCCGAGAAACGAATGCCATATTCATCAAAGGCGCTATTGGGGATCTCGGCAAACACGTCAGACAGCTTGCGAAGGCGACCGGGATCATTCGCGAGCTTCTGATACAGAGACTCGTCGATCAACAAAACGGCATACTCACCGGTCATAAGAGAGGCAGTATACTGCTCATTCTCAGAGGTATAATAGCTCGTATCGATCACAAGCCCTTCTTTTTCGGGATCGTTCTTGAGCTGCTCTTTCAAGTCTGCGATCTGCTCTTTAGACATAACGTTGTAGGACACAAAGCCAACAACCTTTTCGCCGTTCCCGTCAAAATCCTTCGGCAGTGCTTTCTCGAGCTCGTCGGCAACGGCTGCCTTTTCCTGTGCCGTGTAAGCGTAAGGTCCGGCATACAATACCTGTACATCGTATTTTTCACGGGTGCAAGACTGGAAAATACAAACCGAAAGCACGAACACGGCAAAAGCGACCGCAATCACCTTCCATTTGTGATGGTACCAGAAATTGTCCAGCTTGGCATAAAAATCGCCGCCCAGGCGAATGTCACTATCCGTATATTTCTCGTTCATATAAACTCCTATAAAAAAGCGGCGGGATAGTCTCCCGCCGCTTCGTTGATTCACAGAAATATCAAATTCTTCGTTCGGATACAGGAATCAATCGATCTGCTTCATCGTCGGGAACAGCAGAACGTCTCTGATAGATGCGCTATCAGTAAGAAGCATAACCAGACGGTCGATACCAAAGCCAAGACCGCCGGTGGGTGCCAT
The DNA here is from genome assembly GCA_045613705.1 of Eubacteriales bacterium. GTDB lineage: Bacteria > Bacillota > Clostridia > Oscillospirales > CAG-272 > RGIG8775. Next base: position 2,273 of record JAZLBM010000284.1, read on the forward strand.
GCCGTACTCAAGTGCGGTAACGTAATCGTAATCGACCTGCGCAGTGGTATTGGGATCCTCGGCGCGCTTTGCGGCAACCTGCTTTTCAAATCTCTGCTTCTGGTCGATAGGATCGTTCAGCTCGCTGAACGCGTTACCAAACTCAGTGGCATTGATGAAATACTCAAATCTCTCGGTAAAGGCGGGAGCATCAGTCTTGCGCTTTGCCAAGGGGCTGTTTTCTACGGGATAATCATAGATGAAGGTGGGCTGGATCAGCTTTTCTTCTACGTATGCATCAAACAGCTCTACAAGAACCGTTCCCTTGGTTGCATTGGCGGGAACCTCCACGTGCATCTTCTTTGCACAGGCTCTTGCATCCTCATCGGTAGCCCAATCGTTATAATCACAACCGGAATACTTCTTAACGGCCTCAACCATAGTAAGACGCTCCCAGTTGCCCATATCGATCTCATTGCCCTGATAGGTGATCTTAAGAGAGCCGCAGATCTTCTCGGCAAGAAGCTTGTAAAGCTCCTCAACAAGATCCATCATTCCCTTGTAATCGGTGAATGCCTGATACAGCTCAATGGTAGTGAACTCGGGATTGTGCTTGGTGTCCATACCCTCGTTACGGAAGATACGACCAACCTCGTATACGCGATCCATACCGCCGACGATCAGTCTCTTCAGATAGAGCTCGGTCTCAATACGAAGGTACATATCCATATCATGCGTATTGTGATGCGTGATGTAGGGACGGGCAGAAGCGCCGATCTCAAAAGGAGTAAGAATGGGGGTATCAACCTCAAGGAAGCCCTTGCTGTCAAGATAGTTTCTGATCTCTTTGAGGATCATGCTTCTCTTAATAAAGGTATCCTTGACCTCGGGGTTGA
>JAZLBM010000285.1:0-19289 GCA_045613705.1 Eubacteriales bacterium
AAAAGCACCCCGCTGTGCTATACTTATCTCATTACCCTCAAGAAAGTGAGAAAAAACCATGAAACAAATTTGCAAGATTTTCGCCTTTGCTCTGGCTATGCTGCTGCTGGTTTCCTGCGGCACCGTTCCCGCAGAGACGCAGAACGACGAAACGGGCGCGCCAGAGACCGACGCACCCGAGACGGAAGCGCCCGAAACCGAGGCTCCCGAAACCGAAGCTCCCGAGACCGAAGCTCCCGAGACGGAAGCACCCGAAACCGAGGCGCCCGAGACGGAAGCGCCCGAGACCGAGGAGATCGTTGTGGAGGACACCGCCGTCTTCAAGAAGATGCAGTCTGTGCTTCTCGTCGGACAGTCCAATATGGTGGGCTGTGGACAGGCCGCCGCCGTTGAACCCATTACCGATGACCGCATTTTCATGATGCGTGACGGCGAGTGGGTGCCTATGCAGGAGCCTATTCACGAGAATGCCGCGGCAAATACCGTTGGCCCTGCCGCATCCTTTGCCAAGGCTTTTGTGGAAACCTTTGACTGTGAGCTTGGTCTGATCCCCGCCGCCGTTGGCGGCTCTGCCGCTTCCCGTTGGCTCAAGAGCTACACGGGCGATGACGGCCATTACGCGCCCGCCATTGAAAAGGCGCGCAAGGCGCAGGAGACCACCGAGATCTGTGCGATCCTGTGGCATCAGGGCGAGTCCAACCGCGGCAACAAGAACTACGCAGACCTTGTCAAGCAGATCATTGACGCTATGATCGAGGATCTTGGTCTTGACAGAGACAAGATCGTTATCATCACGGGCGAGATCGGCGCGTGGGAAGGCAAGGAAGTAACGCTGGTCAACTCGGCTCTCGCGGCCATTGAGGCTGAAAACTATTATCCCAACTACGCCGTTGTGTCCCAGGAGGGTCTGACCAACATTGAGCGCGTCAGCACCGATTCTCACTTTGATTCCCCCAGCGTCCGCGTCATGGGTTACCGCTATTTCGAGGCGTTCTACGAAGAGCTTCTCGACCGCGAATGCCCCTACGAGTATAGCCAGAACCCCGACGATTACCGAATCAACCTTGCCCGTTAACAAGTAACGCTCTTTTGCGAATTTCAAGCAACAAAAACCGCCTTCAGAGGAAGGCGGTTTTTTCTGTGATCCCCGTTTCCCGCATGGCCAAAAGCATCTTGATGCTTTTGATCCATACGGTCGCTGGAATGCTGCAAAAGTGAGGAGGGTCGTTTACAAGCGCCCCTCGCTATGATGGAGCGTAGTGAAAAAAGTTCTATAAATGCTGAAAAAAGTGCTATACATGCAACTTTTTTTGTGCTAATATAAAAGAAATCAATTTGTATCATATTGTATATCCATTTTGAAAGGAAGCGTTTTATGAAAAATGCAATCAGACTCCTCGCCCTGCTTCTCGGCTGTCTGGCCTTCGCGGGCTGTTTTGTGGCTTGCGGTAGTCCCGACGAGACCAAAGCAAACAATGACACCGCGAGCTCCGACAATATGACCGACGTGCCCGAAAGCAAAACCGAAACCGAAACGGAAACTGAAACCGAGACGGAAACCGAAACCGAGACCGAGACCGAAACCGAGACGGAAGCGGAAACCGAGACGGAAACCGAAACCGAGACCGAGACCGAAGCGCCCGTTGTCGAAGACACCGCCGTCTTTAACAAGATGCCCGTAATTCTCCTTATGGGTCAATCCAACATGGCAGGTCGCGGTCATGAAGACTTCGTTGAACCCATCTCGGATGAGCGCATTCTGATGCTGCGCAACGGCGAGTGGGTGACCATGCAAGAACCTATCCACACCGACTCCGACGTATCCGGCATCGGTCTTGCCGCATCCTTTGCCAAGGCATTTGTAGAAACCTTTGACTGTGAGGTCGGTCTTGTTCCCGTGGCGGTTGGCGGCTCTGCCGTTTCCCATTGGAAAAAGAACTACACGGGTGACGGCCGTCTGTACGACACGGCTCTTGAGCAGGCGCTCAAGGCTCAGGAAACCGGCGAGATCTGCGCCATCCTCTGGCACCAGGGTGAGTCCAACCGAACCAGCACCGCCTACGTCAGACACTTCAAAGAGGTAATGGATCCGCTGATCAAGGACCTCGGTCTTGATAAAAACAAGCTGGTGATCATCTCCGGTGAGCTCGGCGCATGGGAAGGCAAGGACGTGGAGCGGGTAAACTCGGCTCTCGCCGCAATTGAAGCCGAAGGCTATTATCCCAACTACGCCGTGGTATCTCAGGAGGGACTGACCAACAAGAAGGGTGAGCGCTACGGCTCCGATTCTCACTTCGATTCTCCTAGCCTTCGTGTGTTCGGCTACCGCTATTTTGAGGCCTTCTACGAGGAATTCCTCGACAAAGAATGCCCCTACGAATATAGCCAAAACCCCGACGATTACCGAATCAACAAATAAATAAAAGAAGAGCGGTCGAAAGACCGCTCTTCTTTTATTTGTCCCGCTCGGCGGGGCTTATTGCACCAGTACCTTTTGCTTTCTTACTACGAGCTGCGCGAAGAGGAAAGCAACCACGGTGAGCGCAAAGGCGATGATCGCGAGCACCTGCTGCGCGTAAAGGTCGAAGCCGAGCAGCGTAAACGTCCCGCTCTCACTCTCCTGTATCGCCTTGAGCATCGCGCCCGCACCAAGCGACACGAAGAAGCCAAGCACGCCCGAAAGGCAGTTCTTGATGGACACAGCCTGAACGAAATGATCCTTGTCCACGTAGCTGTACGTGGCGTTCATAAGATTCTGGTTCGTCGCCGCAATGCTTACGTTATAAAGCACCTGATAAACGACTACCATCCACCACAGCCGCGGTGTGCAAAAAACTACAAATATGTAACCCGCCGCCTTGATGGCAAGTCCGAGGGTTATGCCCGTGGCAAACGAGGTCTTGTCGGAAAACCGTCCGATGGGCTTTGAGACCGCAAGCCGCGCGCCGTTTGCGATCACGCTGACGATGGTGACAAGTCCTATGGACATGGCAAGCTCCTTGAGCTTAAAGGTTCCCATAAAGCCCGTGATGGTGTACATGGCCGCCTTGTGCATACAGTCAAGGATCACGAGGTAGACGTAGCCCTTGTTCTTGAAAAGGTCGCCCATGACCTTGAGAACCGGTTCTGTCTCCGCGTGTTTTTGACCGCCGTCCTCGGGCTTCATGATCAAAAGGCAGACCGTGTCAAGGATGAGGGCCGCCGAAATGGTTATGGCGATGAGAACAAAGCCCGCCTCGGTCACTTGCCCGTCAACGGTATATTTGGTGTCGATGAGCTGACCCATGGTAAAGGTGAAGACCATTCCGCAGATCAGCGACAGCATCTCCTTGGTTGCCGAGAAGGTGGCGCGCTTTGTGGGATGAACGAAGGAGTTGCCCCATTTGTATATCATGGACGTAACAACGTAGTAGCCGAAATACCCTAAAACGATGCACACCACCGCGACGACAGCCTTGTACGCTTTGGGAATGAAATCGAAGAACGGGATGAGGTAGAGCACCACGTAAAAAAGTCTTCCGATAAAGTGGATAATGGTAGAGAAGCGTTTGACGTTGTCGACCCGCTGAACAAATACGGCGGTAAGAAGCTGAAAGCAGAACGCCAGCGAGCCTATGGAGGACACGATACCGACCATAGAGTCGGGCATTCCGATTGCGGTAAGCAGGCTTGAAAGATAGGCGTCGGCAATGAGCAGAGCCACAAAGTATTCAAACGTGCATTCCATCTTGTAGGCAAATCTTGATTTCTTATATTCTTTAGAATCATAGATACCGTTTTCGTTGACCATAACAACCCCTCCCGAGCATGAAAGCCGTGATCATCAAGCATACGGCTTGATGGGAGCCGCATCCTCGAACGAGGTATATTATACAGCAACTTCCCCTCGGTGTCAACAAAAACACGCAAAAAATTCGCGCGTCGGTCGGTCTTGTATTTCACGCCAAAATATGTTACAATGGAATCAGTAAGATTCAAATTCCCCAAAAGGAGAAGAATATGATGGCAAAACGTAGAATTTCCCTGTTATCGCTTCTGTTGGCAGCCCTTCTGTCAGTCGGAAGCCTTGTGGCACTTCCCGCGGCGGCGGTCTCTCTTGACGAAGCCGTGGATGAGCAGAAGGACATCCTGTGGGAGCTGGCCTTTGACGAAATGGCCGACGCCTTGGACAATCTCGGAAGCTCCGAATACACCCTCCGAAAAAGCGAAAGCACCCAGCTTTACGATATGGACGGGCAGATCTGCCTTGGCATCAAGGCATCCAGCGGCACGTATTATATCGACGACACAAACAACGTGCTGAAGGAATATGAGGCCTACTATATTGAGGCGGATATGTTTTTTGAAAGCTATCCCTCGGGTGAGGCGGGCGGCAAAACGCCTCGTGAATATCCCATGTCCTTTATGACGTGGATAACCAACAACGCTTCGGCTTCGCCCAGCTACGGCTCCATCCGCATTGACGACGAGGGCTATCTTTGCACCAAGCCCCAGGAGGGCGCGCGCCTGAGCGAAACCGCAAGGCTTCCCCTTGGGGAGTGGTTCAACATCCGCTTTGTGATCAGCCCCGCCAAGCGGCGCTGTGAGGTGTTCGTCAACAACGAGTCGGTGGGAGACTATGCGCTGGATATGAAGCAGCGCAACACCATCACGCAGTCCGCGGTGCGCTTCTTTGACACCCGCTACGATTATTCGGTATATTTCAAAAACATCTCCATCACCAACGATTCCTCCTACCGCATCGGTCTGACGAAAGAGGCAAGTGCCGACTATCTGGGCTATCAGACGAGCAAGGTGGAGAATGGAAAATTCGACATCCGTCTGCTCTCTTCCCTCTCCTCGAGCAGCTATGACGAGACGGGCTACACCGTCTACCGTCTGACCGGGAAGGGCGACCGGGTGACATCCGTGGAGGAAGTGATCACCTCCACCAACGTATATGAGAGCATCCGGGCGACGGCGGCGGACGGAAGCGTATCGTCGGTGAGCGCCTCCGACCTCGGCGCGAAATACATTTCGGCTATCCCCCTTCGCGGCATCCCTGCCGATCAGAGCGTGTATATCGTCGTGCGCCCCTACGTTGTGAAGGGTGGCCTCAAGATCTACGGCACGCCTCAAAAGCTGACCTACGCGGGCAAGACGACGGAGGGCTATCCCGTGCTGAAGGTTGCCGATCTTGCCCCCCAGTACGAGCTTTCCGCATCGGACGACACCTACGTGGGCGGTAAGTTCCAGAAAGCCTCCGACACCTCCATCCACGGCTCGGAGACGGTGATGGGCGTCAAGAACTCGGGCAACAATTACGACACCAACTACACAAGACAGGCATACGTAAAATTCACCATCCCCGAGAAGGCGGAGGAGATCATCGGCAGCGCGTATCGCATCGTGCTTGAGATACACTCCAAGCAGGCATCGGCCACCACCGAGGAGTCCGCCATCGGCGGTATTGCGGCCAAGGTCAGCGGCGTGGAGGCCAATTGGACAGAGAAGGATCTGACCAAGGCCAACGCCTACGTAAAAGCCCCTGTGCTGGACGAGATCGGCACGCTGCGCTATCAGGGCAGCTTCTGGTGCAGCATCGACGTTACCGACTTCGTTCTGGATTGCCTTTCGAGCGGTGCGGTAGCCTTCCGCATTGAAAACGTGATCGACGACGGCTCTCGCGAGTGCTCCTTCTACTCCAAGGAGGCAGAGGGCGGCAAATACACCCCTCGTCTTGTGATCTATCCCTCCAGCCTCAACCTCAACTATGAGGTGGACATCAACAAAATGGAAAACCTCGGCTACGAGCCTTGGGGCTACGCCGAGCAGCTGGTAGACGCATGGTTTGACGGCGACTACGAAAAGCTGTACACCAAAACCTACGACTCGTTGGGACTTGCCGCGGTCAACAACAGCTCGGCAAACGGCGAGTATACGGTATACAATCCCCTGTGGGGCAGCACCGCCAACGCCTACGTCAGAACGCTTGACACCCTGAAGGGCTATCAGCAGACCGTGACGACGCAGTACGACGCGTTCGGCGGCGTCACCAATCTTGGTGTCAAGGGCGAGGCCACGGGCTACTTCCACACCGAGACCATCGGCGGCAAGGTCTATATCATCAACCCCCTCGGCAACCCCTATTACGCCCTCGGCGTCAACACCCTCACCACCGGTGCCACCACCAATCAGAAGGATGCCTCCCTTGCCAAATACGGCTCGGAGGAGGGCTTCTACGAGGGCGTGGCAAAGGAAATGATCAACGATTTCGGTCTTAACACCGCCTTCGGCGTGAACGAGGTGGGCTCTGCCGTCCTTGGTCAGAACGGCATCTCCTACGTGGTGGGACTCAGCGGCATCACGAGCTATATGGGCTCTCTCGGCCTCAGCATTTCCACGGGCGGCTCCTCGGAGTTCCTTTACAACAATACGATGAACGTGTTCGATCCCGACTTCCCCGTCTACGTGGATAAGGCCATCGGCGCGAAGGCCACGCTCTACGCAAACGACACGAGCCTCCTCGGCTACACCTGCGACAACGAGATCCCCGGCACCGCCGATTATCTGGAGCGCTATCTGTCCCTTGACTACAGCGAGCCCGTCAACGCCTTCTCCTACGCCACGGCGTGGACCTGGTTCTGCCGCAAGACGGGTGAGATCAACCCCTCTCCCGATCTCGTGACCCCCGAGATGAACCAGGAATTCCTGGCCTTCGTCTACAACACCTATTTCAAGACCATCTCCTCGACCATCGATAAGTATGACCCCAACCATATGTACATCGGAAACCGCTCCAACACCCCCGACCAGGAGGGCTACCTCCGCGCCGCGGGACAGTATCTGGATCTGTTTACGGTCAACCTCTACGGCAGACAGAACTATCAGTCCATCAATAACCGAATCGAGAAGATGTACAAGTACACGGGTCTTCCCTTCATCGTCACCGAGTTCGGCATGCGCGCCCTTGAGTCGGTGGATATGAACGGCTACCCCCTCGGCAACTACCACGACACCGCCTGCTGGCTCTTTGAGACACAGCAGCAGCGCGCCAACTCCTACGAGAGCTACGTGCTGAACCTTCTGGAGTCGGGCAACTGCCTTGGCTGGATCCTCTACCGATTCCGCGACAACGATCAGACCCTCTACGGCGACGATCAAGGCAACGTATATCTGCTTTCGTCCGCCAGAAACGCCGACGTACCCGTCTACACCAATGCGGAGACGGGCGAGACGGTCAGCGGCGTCACCCTCAAGAAGATCTACAGCGGCGAGAGTGACACCACCAACCTGTGCCACAACAAGGGCATTTACGACAACCATATGGAGCCCTACGAGGAAATGATGACCTCTATGAAGAAGGTCAGCGAAAACCTGGTCAGCCTGATCAACCATTTCTCGAAATAACACACCTCATACCATAAAAAAGAGCGGTCGAAAGACCGCTCTTTGGTTTTATAGGTGCTTGCCCGATACGCCCGGATACAGCGTCCCATACAATTTGGTGGGCACGCCAAGGGACGTGAGTTGACCGACGAAATTTTTTTGTCACATATGCACAAAAGATAAGAAATCGCATTGACTTTCCTATGAAAAAGGAGTACAATGCAACTAATACTACAACCTATGCGGAGGATGCTTTATGATTCGTTTTGACAGTAACGATAAGACCCTTGCCAACGTGGCTCGCGTTGTGGAAAAGCGCCTGAAGGATCGGGACGTGACTCTGACCTTGATCCTGGACAAAACCATGTCGGAGTTGGAAAGCAGCTTTGAGGACGGCGTGATCCGCGGCGGCTCCTACGCCGATATTTTGTACGTTGCGGGTAAATATCTGCGCAACCCCCGAATGGAAAACGGACGTTTCCGCTCCTACAAGGAAATGTGCGGTCTTTATTGGGCGACCCACAATCAGGGCTACGCCGAGATGGCACCCATCGAGGAGCTCTACGAGGATCTTGAAGAGCAGGCCCTTTGGGGTATGAACACCCTCAAGGTATGGTACGATATGGCACAGCACAAGATCGAGGAGAGCGCCGACTTTATCGAGCGGTTGTCAAACCTTTTGCGCTACGCCAAGAGCCTTGGCATGAAGACCGTGCTGGGCGGCCCCGCCAACGAGGCCTTTGATGACAGCCCCGAGGAGCTTCGCGCCGATTGGACGAGCGGTCACGACGGCTATGTCAAGAATCTGAACGCCCACTATCATAGAGAGATCTGCCCCTCCAAGCCGGGCGGCATCGAGAAGATCATTGAAAATCGCCGCGCGGTGATGGCCGCCTTTGGCGACGTTAAACCGGACTTCCTGCCTCTTGGCCCCTACGATCAGGGCGGTTGCACCTGCCCCGATTGCGCCCCCTGGGGCGGCAACGGCTACATCCGCTGCGTAAAGGCACTGCTTCCCCTTCTGAAGGAAAAGAATCCCGACGCCAAGGTCATTATGAGCACCTGGTATTTCGGTACCTTCCGCGAAGTCGGCGATACCGGCGAGTTTGACATGCTCCGCGACGAGATCGCCGCAGGCAATCTTGAGGACGTGGCCTATATCTGCAGCGAGCCCGGCGTCAACATGTACCCCTATCGCAATCCCCTCGGAAAGCCCTATATCGGCTTCCCCGAGATCAGTATGTGCGGCATCTTCCCCTGGGGCGGATACGGCGCCATCGCCGTGCCGAAGCGCATCCAGATCAACTGGGAAAAGGGCGAGGCACAGCAGGTGGGCGGTCTTCCCTACTGCGAAGGCTACTATGAGGACATCAACAAGGTCATGATGCTGCGCCTGTACCGCGACAATCAGAACGTTTCGGACACCGTCCGCGAATATATCGCCTATTACTTCGGATTTGAGGGCGCGCTTCTGGACAGGGTGCATACGGCCATCATGAGCATGGAGGACACCCATGCGCGCACCTGGGAGCCGGGGCACCGCTATCCCATCACCCACCCTGAAAAGATCTTTGACATTGAAAAGGCCATCCTTGAAGCGCACGAAGCGCTCCCCGAGGAGATCCGTAACGGCAAGCGCTGGCGCCTCTTCTACTACCGCGCGATTATTGACGCGGAGCTGGCGCGGGGCGATTTCTACCGCAACGACAAGGTCATGCAATATTTCAACGAAATGATCGAGCTGTACCATCTGCAGTACGCAAACTGGTACGTCAAGCCCGACGTCATGACCGACGAAAAATACGGCCGTCCTCTGACCAAGGAGGAGCTGAAAATCATTGCGCTTGGCGGATCCATCGACTAAAGCTTCGGGAGAGAACCTATGAAAAAATTACATCTCTTGTGTAACGCCCACTTAGACCCCGTGTGGCTCTGGCGCAAAAACGACGGCATCGCAGAGGCCATTTCCACCTTCCGCGTGGCGGCCGATCTGTGCGAGTCCTTCGACGGCTTTATCTTCAACCACAACGAGGCGCTCCTTTACGAATGGGTGGAGGAATACGATCCCCCTTTGTTTGCCCGCATTCAGCGACTTGTGCGCGAGGGAAAGTGGGTCATTATGGGCGGCTGGTATCTGCAACCCGATTGCGTCATGCTCTCGGGCGAAAGCTTTATTTCCCAGATCGAGCTGGGACGCGCCTATTTCAAGGAAAAATTCGGCGTGACCCCCACCACCGCCATCAACTTCGATTCCTTCGGTCACTCCCGCGGTCTTGTGCAGATCCTGACCAAATACGGCTACAACAGCTACCTCCGCATGCGCCCCCGCGAGTTTGCGGGCGACTTCCTTTGGGAAGGCTTTGACAAAAGCCGCGTGCTGGTGCACGGCACCGGCGCCTACAACACCCTCAAGGGGCAGGCTCTGAAGCGGATCCAATCTTATATCGAAAGCAACCCCGACCGTGAAACGGGTCTGGTTCTTTGGGGCATCGGCAATCACGGCGGCGGCCCCTCGAGAATCGACCTTGAGGAGATCGACGCCTTTATCAAGGAACAAGACATGGAGATCGTGCATTCCACGGCGGAGGGATACGTCCGCGAGATCGACCGCGAGTCCCTGCCCGTGGTAGCCGAGTCTCTGATTCCCACCATGGTAGGATGCTACACCACCATGGTGCGCATCAAGCAGGCCAACCGCAGGCTGGAAACCCGCATTGCGGCAACCGAAAAGATCCTGGCCTACGCTGAGCTTGCCACGGGCAAGCCTATGGATAGAAGCGACCTCCACAAGGCGAAAAAGGCGCTGGCCTTCTGCCAGTTCCACGATATTCTGCCCGGCACCGCCATCAAAGCGGTGGAGGAGGACAGTCTCCGATGCTTCGCTCACGGCGAAGAGCTGGTGGAGGGTCTTCACATCAAGGCCTTCCTCGCGCTGTGCGACGGTCAGCCAAAAGCCCGAGACGGCGAGATCCCCATTATGGTACTCAACCCCCATCCCTTCGAGATCGAGACCGAGATCGAGGTGGAGTTCACCCTCCAGAATCAGAATTGGCGCAACGGCGAAATAACGGTGGCAGAGGTTTACGACGAGAACGGAAACGCGCTCCCCACCCAAAACGAAAAGCCCGCCTGCACCTTCAATCTGGATTGGATCAAAAAAATCTGCTTCCGCGCGCGGCTTGCGCCCTCCTCTGTAAGCAGATTCAACTGCAAGCTGTCCGTACAAGAGACGGGACAGAGATCCCTGTTTTTGCCATCCGACCTGGGACAGGATATTACGGTACAGAACGACCGTATGCGCGTTTCGGTCAACAGAGAGACGGGACTTCTGGAGAATTACACCGTCGACGGCGTGTCTCTGCTCCGCGTCGGCGGCGCGCTGGAGGTCTGTGCAGATGACGAGGATCCGTGGGGCATGCGGGTATCCTCCTTCACCAACCGCATGGGGCAATTCCGCCTGATGACCCCCGAGGAGGCCAACGCGTTTATCGGCTATCCGGACGAAACCCTCGGTGCCGTCCGCGTAATCGAGGACGGTGCGGTACGCACCCGCGTACAGGCATTCTTCACCCACGAGCATTCTTCGGCGGTGGTGACCTACACCATCCCAAAGCATGACGTTTACGTAGACGTCGACGTGCGCCTGCTGTCGGGCGACCCTAACCGCATGATCCAATACCGCTTTGACAGCGCCTTTTGCGGCACGCCCTTTGGCGAAACCGCCTTTGGATGCGAACCGTTGTATGCGGACGAGCGAGAGGCGGTCTACCACAAGTGGTGCGGCCTCAAAGCGCCCGAAAAATCCCTCTATATTCTCAATCGGGGTACCTACGGCGGAAGCTTTACGGATCAGATCATCCGTCTGTCCCTGCTGCGCACTCCCGTCTATGCGGCACATCCCATCAACGATCGCCCCTACGCCCCCCACGACAGAGCCTTGGAGCACATCGACATAGGCGAACGGCAGTTTTCCTTCCGTCTTGTTGCCACCGCGCATCCTTTCACCGAGGCACAGATCTTTGGTGAATGCCCCCACGCCCTTTCCTTCTTCCCGTCGGGAGACGGCCAAAAGCCCGAAAGCGCCGTGGAGATCGACGATCGGAGCGTTCTGCTCTCCTCCATTGACGTGCGGGACGGCAGATACGTTCTGCGCGTATTCAACAGCAGTGACGCCGAGAAGAACGCTCTGCTGACGTTCGACAACAAAACCAAGCCGATCCATATGAAGCCCTACGAAATACAAACGGTTGCATTTGAATAAAAGGAGCATCCACATGGCAAACGAAAGAAACGATAATATTAAAAAAGGCGTTCACGGCTGTAGCCGTGAGGATAAATACATCGCCCCCACCGATCCGCTGATCAAGGAGCGGCTGGAGTGGTTCCAAGACCAGAAGCTGGCACTTATGATGCACTTCGGCCCCTATGCCCAAATGGGCGTGAACGTCTCCTGGCCGCTGTCCGCGGCAGACGATTGGGCGCGCTGTGACATGGACTGGGAGGAGGATCTTGACACCTTCCGCGAGCAGTACGTCAACCTCAACAAGAGCTTTAACCCCCTGCGCTTACAGCCGAAAAAGTGGGCGGAATTTGCCAAGGAAAACGGATTCAAATATCTCATCTTTACCACAAAGCACCACGACGGCTTCTGCATGTTCGACACCAAATATACCGACTACAAGGTCACAAGCCCCGATTGCCCCTTCCACACCCATAAATACGCCAATATCGTGAAGTCGGTGTTCGACGCCTTCCGCGACGAGGGTCTGGGCATCGCCGCTTACTTCTCCAAGTCCGACTGGAACTGCCCCTGGTATTGGGCAAAGGGCATGGAAATTCCGTGGGGTACCGACCGCTATCCCACCTACAAGCCCGAGGAACACCCCGAGCTGTGGGAAAAATTCACCGAATTTACCCACAATCAGATGATGGAGCTGGTGGAGGACTACGGACGGCTGGACATTCTGTGGCTGGACGGTGCGCAGGTGCGCGAGCAGTTCGGTCTCGGCATCCACATCGATGAATTCTTCGAGAAGGCGCGGAAGGTGCAGCCTTGGCTCATCACCGCCGACCGCCTTGCGGGTACCGTATACGAGAACTATATCACCCCCGAGCAGGCCGTGCCCGATCACGTGATCCGCGTGCCGTGGGAGAGCTGCGTCACCCTCGGCAACAAGTGGATGTATCAGCACAACGAGCCATACAAGAGCACCGACACCGTGATCAAAATGCTCCTGCAGGTAGTCAGCCGCGGCGGCAACCTGGCCTTAAACGTTGGCCCTCAGCCCGACGGTCAGCTTCCCCTTGAGGCCATGAACATTCTGCGCGGTCTCGGTGATTGGCTGAAGGTCAACGGCGAGGCCATCTACGGAACCCGCGCCACCGACCTGCCCCAAACCGAACACCTGATGTATACCAAGAAGGGCGATACCCTGTATGCCTTCATCACGGTAGACGAGGGCGACGTTCTGCCCGAAACGGTGCTGATCCCCTGCGACAAGGAAGTCAAGCAGGTCAGGTGCCTCGCCGCCGAACAGCCTCTTGCCTTTACCAAGACCGACGCGGGACTTTCCGTGCGCCTGCCCGACGCACTTGTGGGAACCAACCCCACGGCCCTTGCCTTCGAGCTGCTGTAATGGGTGGAGGAATGGAAGTCATGAAATATTCCGCTGCCACCTTCGACACCGACAAGCTGCTAAAGCTCCCCCTCGGGGACACCCACATGGGCGGTGTCCTTGAAAGGCTGATCGCCTTTGAAAAGGAGCATCAGATCTATAACGAGATCCTTTGGGACAGATTTATCGACGTGTTCACCTACCCTGCCGACGTGGGCGACCGCGGTTGGCGATGCGAGTATTGGGGCAAAATGATGCGGGGCGCGTCTTCGGTCTATGCCTATACCCGCGACGAGGCGCTGTACCGCGTGCTGAAAAAAGCGGTAGAAAAGCTGCTGGATACGGCCGACGAGGACGGTCGCATCTCCTCCTATTCCCGCGATCGGGAGCTGGACGGATGGGATATGTGGGGCCGAAAATACGTGTTGCTGGGTCTGCAGTATTTCTGCGAGGTCTCGGAGGAACAAGAACTGGTTGACCGATGCCAGGCGGCCATGTGCCGCCAGCTGGACTGTATTCTGTCCGCCGTCGGCAAAAAAGAGGGGAAAAAGCCCATCACCGCCACCTCCCGCCATTGGCTGGGCGCCAACGCATGCTCCATTTTGGAGCCCGTGGTGCGACTCTACAACACGACGGGCAAGCGGGAATACCGCGACTTTGCCGACTATATCGTAGACGTTTGCTACGGCGGCGAGTCCTCCCTTTGCATCTTCCGCGAGGCGCTTGAAAACACCCTGGATCCTCATGAATACTGCGAACAAAAGGCCTATGAGACCATGTCCTGCTTTGAGGGGCTGTTAGAATACTACCGCCTGACGGGTGAAGAAAAGCACCGCACGGCCTGCATCAACTTTGCCGAAAAGGTGCTGACAAACGAGGTCTCCATCATCGGCTGTTGCGGTTGTACCCACGAGCTGTTTGACAACACCCGCCTCTCTCAGATAGATCCCTCGCATGGCGGCGTCATGCAGGAGACCTGCGTGAGCGTTACCTGGATGAAATTCTGCGGACAGATGTTGCGTCTCACGGGCGATCCCCGCTACGCCGACGCCATCGAGCAGACCTTCTTCAACGCCTACCTTGGCGCGGTCAACTTCGATATGAAGCCCTTTACCCACGTGGTGGGCGGCTATCGGATTCCCGAGCATATTGAGATCCGCGGCTCCCTGCCCTTTGACAGCTACAGCCCCCTGCGCGCAGGACGACGCGGACAGCAGATCGGCGGCATGAAGCTTGACCCCAAGGGCACCTTTTACGGTTGCTGTGCCTGCATCGGCCCCATGGGTATCGGCACGCTGACCGAAACCGCCATTCTCCGCTCCCGCGAGGGCGCGGCCATCCAATTCTATCTTGACGGCTATTTGACGTATGAGAACGTAACATTCCGCATCACATCCGGATACCCCTACGACGGCAAGATCAAGATCGCCGTCTCAGGTGAGGGCGAGTTTACCCTTGCGCTCCGCATTCCCGCATGGAGCCGCGAGACCACCCTTCTGATGGGCGGCGCGCCCGTCACCCCCGAGGTGGGTTACACCAAGCTTCACCGCAAGTGGAGCGACGGCGACGTGATCGAGCTTACCCTTGATGACGCCGTCTATCCCGTGCTTCCCCCCGAGGATTCCCCCCAGCGCGACAACTATATCGCCATGCGCAAGGGTGCCATCGTGCTTGCCCTTGACAAACGCCTTTCCGACCCGCGCCGGAAGGTAGACCTTGCCACGGACGGCAAGCTTGAGGCCGCGGCGGTGGAATGTACCGCGCTCCCGTACTTCAATCTCTCTCTTGCCATCAAGCAAACGGACGGAAGTTTGTTGCACGCCGTTGACTACGCCTCGGCAGGCAGTACCTTTGATGAGCAATCGGAGTGCGCCGCCTGGCTTTCCACAAAATAAAATCTCCACGGTTCTCAAAGACCAAAACACCGACGGATAGGCGTTGAGTCCCTAAGGACACAACGCCAACTCTATTCGCCTCCCGGCGAGTTATATTGCTTCGCAGTGATATTCGTCTTGCGACGAGTGATATTCGCTACGCGAGTTAATAGGCGAATAGAATATCACTTCAAGGCAACGCCTTGAAATATCACTTTTGCGGTAGCAAAAATATCACGCTGTCGAAGACAGCATATCACTCAAAACTATCAGGAAATGCGCACTTACTCACCACCGAACGCGGCGTTGCAATAAAAAATAGCCAATATGGATTTTATTCCGTATTGGCTATTTTACTGTCCTTTAGAACCCAACGCCTATCCGTCGGTGTTTTTTATCAGCACAAAAGAAGAGCGGTCGCAAGACCGCTCTTCGGTGTTATAAACCCTTATGTTCCTTGGGGGTTCGGGATTACTTGAAGTATCTGTTAAGGAGACCCTGGAAAGCGTTGCCGTGGCTTTTCGCCTTAAAAACAGCTCAAATCTCCCAAATTTTGATTTTTTGCTTGCCAACCTTCAAATTAGCAAGCGGGCCGGGAAGAATCTTGTCGCCACGCGCGTCGCCAATCAGATCGCTGTCAAGATCCAGCGGCGTTCCGTCCGGGTTGTCGTAAGGTGCTTCGGCGTATACGGGTGTGCCAAGACGCTCGGTGGTCACCGGCTGATATTGGGCGGCAAAAAGGGCTTGCGGCACATCAATCATCAAAAACCATTCGTTTGCTTCGCGCTCGATTCTTGCATCAAGCCCCTCCGCCGTAACCGCACCGCGCTCAAGCTCAAGATGATCGCAACTTTTTGCATATGCATTATCCTCGACCCACACAGGAAGCGCGGGGGGATTGCCGTGACCGTAGCCGCCCGCCATCGCCTTTGGATAGTAGTCCTTCGGGGCAAGATTCGTCTCATATTGCAGCTGCATCGGCTTGAAATTGATCGGCGATCCCGATTCTTTGCACAAAAGCAGATTGTTCAGCATACGGTCATCGCCGCCAAAGATCGGAGCGATGCCAAGCACCTCGGTAGAGTGCGGAAGATGATACGGCATCTGACGATCCAAAATTGCAAAATGATGCACATTTCCTCCAAGAATATTATGAACAAATGCTGTTCCCTGCGCAATATTTTCTATCGTTTGCGCCGAGAGCATCACATTGTCGTCCACCGTACACGGGCCGTGGGCCACCTCGATCATAAAGTCGCGGATATTGTCATAGAAAAGGTTTTTCGTCACGCGCATCCCCTGCGTCTGCCAATCAAGCCAAACGCCGAGCGTAGTATCGTGAATGCAGTTGTTTTCGATCACCACGTCGATGGCCGCGTGAAGCTTGATGCCTGCGATCTCATGGCCAAAAAACTCGTGCTTGGTCGCAATATTATATATATGATTATGGACAATGCGGCTGAAGGCACAGCCCATATGCCCCACCACGGCGTTCTGTCCGCAATCGTGGATCACGTTGTTTCTTATGAGGTGAGAACCGATCTTTTCTTTGCACCACCCTGCACGAAGACCGCGGAAGACCGCCTCGGTCTGATAGTAGTGCGAATGCTTGCGGTGGTATTTGGTATAATCGTTGTCGCCGGTGCTTCCCTCTTTGCCAATACTGATCGCACTGCACTTGGCATCGTGCAGATGATTGTTTTCGATCACCCATCCTCGGCTCCAGTTGCATCCGACCATCGCCACCTGATCGGCCGTGGGCGGCGCGAAGGGACAAGCGGCGTGACAGATCTCAAACCCGCGAAGCGTGATATAGTCGCGCCCCGTTTGTGTGGGATAAAAACAGCATTTGCGAACATTGACCTCGATGAGTTCTTTGTTCGGATCATATCCGTGAAAATTCCCGTATATGACCGTGTTCTCGGCATCAACCTCGGCAAGCCAGCGATACACCGTGTTTTCGGCGTTCAAGATCGGCTCTTCGGGAAAGCTCTTTTTCCCATAGCTCTGAAACCCGCCTTCGCGACGCTCGGCCGTATAAAGATCCTCCATCGAGCTTGCCTCATACATCGACACACCGTTGATATAAACGTCCCCGAGATGCACCTGATACTCGGTCGGCGTACAAAACCAGTCACCGCTGAGAGGCGTTGCATAAGGATTGAAGGTCCCAAACATCGCGTTGGGCAGAACGCTTTTCCACACACTTCCCTCGACCCTTTCCCAAGATTCAACAATCTCCGAGCCTTTAATTACGGGATGCTCCCCTTCCATCGCCTCATACACGATGGGGTTTTCAGGAGAGCCGCCCCCGTTCTTCGGATTGACCCATTCCCGATATACGCCGCCGAACACGCGCACCGTATCGCCCGCGCGTGCAATCTGCGCCGCGTGATTTATGGTTCGAAAGGGTGCATCCTTTGTGCCGAGTGCCTTGTCGTTTCCGCTTGTGGATACGTAATAGATCATATTGCCTCTCCAAATCTGCCAAGAATTTTACAATTTCATTTTATCATGTTTCTGTTTTTTGTCAACACGGTTAAAGCATTTTTTGGCGAATGCAGAAAGCAAAATGGCCAAAAGCCTCTGCGCCCCTGCTCTATGGCAGGGGCGCAGAGGCGGCAACTTGGGGTGGTAGAGGCCGCAAGTTCAAGTCGTGTCACTCAGACCAAAAAAGGAGATTCGAAAGAATCTCCTTTTTGCTTTATGTGGTAAGCCTTTCGGGGCATTTTTGTGAGAGCTTGGGAGGAAGGCTTAAGAGGCCCCTGCTACGCAGCTTTTTAGGGCCCTGTAACGCAAATTGCCGCGCAGCAAGGGCTCAAGGAAGGATTTTGATACGCACCCCAGACCTTGGGAAGTAGTACTCTTTGTAACGCAGCCCTGGCTCCAGGGCAAGCCTTTTGGTACTACTTTTGGAGCTGCAACACAGGGCTTTTGGAATTGCCACACAGGTCGCCGCACGTCGTGGCCTTAGGATATTGGGAGCACGCCCTCCTGCCCTATTAGTATTGTATAGGACTTCTGCCCTGGAACCTATATAGGTCTGTAAGGTACTGCCTAAGGGTGCATGTCCTTGAGCCCTAGTCTGATTTACCCACAACAATTACCACAGGTTCAAAAGCTTACAAAAATTGGGGTGGTAAAGGCCGCAAGTTCAAGTCTTGTCACCCAGACCAGGAGGAGATTCGCAAGAATCTCCTCTTTTCTTTTGTTTTCTCTCATTTTCTCGCTTTTTCGTGTGTACAAAGTGTTAACTCGACCCCAAAAATCGGGGCAAAAAAGTGCTTTTTCTGAGGCTATCCCCAGTTAAGACCATTTTATTTTAAATTATACCCATCTTTTTAATGTATTTCAACCTTGTTTTTTGCAAAAGAAACGGCGGTTCTTTGCCCTTGAGAACCGCCTTTATTAATTATTTTTCCCTTTTCTTTGGTTGCTGTATATGAATTTTGAGTCAATCAAGTTCAAAAATACTAGTTTGCTCAATAGAAATTCATTTTCCGAATAAAGGAGGTCACAAGTTCAAGTACAGCATACCAATTTATTGATTGGCTTTCCTTTGCCTTACGCAAATTATTTGCTGCGCCTTGAACTATTCACAATTCTGTGGTATAATGTATCTACAAGCTTCAGCTTGAATATTTTTATCGGAGTGTGCTCCTTGAACAACATAAATAATTTGACGATACGTTTAGAAACCGAAAAAGATTATAGATCAGTTGAAGAGCTTACCCGTGAGGCGTTTTGGAACGTCTACAAGCCGGGCGCAGACGAGCATTATTACGTGCATATGATGCGAAATCACCCCGACTTCATCCCCGAGCTTGCGTTCGTACTTGAGCTTGACGGCAGAATTGTCGGCAACATCATGTACACAAAGGCGTGGCTTGAGGACGAGAACGGTGAGCGCAAGGAGATACTTTCCTTCGGGCCGCTTTGCGTTGCTCCAGAATATCAAAGACAGAAGCTCGGCAAGATTTTGATTGAGCATTCCTTTGAGGTGGCTCGAAAGATGGGCTACGATGTGAACATCAATTTCGGCAATCCGGGTAACTATGTCAGCCGTGGATTTGTGAGCTGCAAAAAGAAGAACGTCAGCTTTGTCGTGGATGGCAACTTCCCCACCGCCCTGCTCGTCGCAGAGCTTGTTCCGGGCATGCTTGACGGCAGAAAGTGGATGTACATTCCTTCCACCGCCGCCGACTGCTGTGAGGACACCGCCGCTGTCGAGGCTTTCGACGCCACCTTCCCGCCCAAAGAAAAGAAATGGATGCCGAGCCAAGAAGAGTTCTATATCTATAGTCATTCTTCGGTCGTTCGCTGAACGTAAAATTAGCCTCTGAGAAGTCGGGAGATTTCTCAGAGTCTTTTTCTTATTCAACTTCCAGTACTTTGACTTTTGATGTTGACAAATGGAGATCAATCGAAAAAC
>JAZLBM010000286.1:0-16445 GCA_045613705.1 Eubacteriales bacterium
AAAACTCCTACAAGGTTCTGCAGAACATCAAGCAGACCAAGGATACCATTGAGGGCTACGAGGCACTTGACGCCCGACTTGAGGACGCCATCGCCTTGGCGGAGATGGCAATGGAAGAAAACGACGAGAGCTGTGTTGAGGAGGTTGAGAACGAGCTTCGCGAGATCTCCTCTTCTATTGAAAAGAAGCGCATTGAGGTTCTCCTCTCCGGCGAATACGACAAGAACAACGCCATCGTCTCCTTCCACCCCGGCGCGGGCGGAACCGAGGCACAGGACTGGGCGCAGATGCTGTACCGTATGATCACCCGTTGGGCAGAGCGCAGCAACTACAAGGTCAAGCTGCTTGACTGGCTGGACGGCGACGGCGCCGGTATCAAGAGCGCGACTATTATGGTTGAGGGACTCAACGCCTATGGCTTCCTGAAGGCGGAAAACGGCGTTCACCGTCTGGTTCGCGTATCCCCCTTCGACTCCGCGGGAAGACGTCAGACCTCCTTCGCATCCGTTGAGGTTATGCCCGAATTTGACGAGGTCGATAAGATCGAGCTTCGCGACGAGGATCTTGAGATCACGGCTCACCGCTCCAGCGGTGCGGGCGGTCAGCACATCAACAAGACCGACTCCGCCATCCGTATCGTTCACAAGCCCACCGGCATCGTAGTTGGATGTCAGACCGAGCGTTCTCAGCTGCAGAACAAGGAAACGGCTCTTAAGATGCTGAAATCCAAGCTGATGGAGATCAAGCTTCAGGAAAAGCTGGACAAGATCGACGACATCAAGGGTAACAAGACCAACATTGAGTGGGGCGCGCAGATCTGCTCCTACGTATTCATGCCCTACACCCTTGCCAAGGACACCCGCACGGGCTATGAGGACGGAAATATCTCCGCCGTTATGGACGGCGAGATCGACGGCTTTATCAACGCCTATCTGAAGTCCATCACAAAGTAAAAGTCGCGGTCGGTGGGAGCTCCCCACCGACCGATTTTATATGTTTTGAAAAAAGTTGAAAAAATTTTCAAAAAACTATTGACAAACCGTTTGATATGTGGTATTATACCCGTGTTATCCAAAGACAGCAGGTTTCTGTAAAAGCATCGCTTCCCTGCCGAGGACAAGATCAACCTAATATTTAGAGTTCGTCTTTCTTCGCGCAAAAGTATGCTTTTCGGAAGAAAGATTTTTTTATTTGAATTCCTACTTTTCACATGGGAGGTGAAAAACAAATGCCTAGCAATTCCATTCTCGAACAGAAGCAGAAACTCGTAAGCGAGCTTGCAGAGGAAATGAGAAACTCGGTCAGCGGTGTTCTGGTAAACTACCAGGGTATTACCGTAGACGACGATACTAAGATGCGTAAGGCTCTCCGTGAGGCGGGCGTTAAGTACAAGGTCGTTAAGAACTCTCTTACCGGCAGAGCTTGTGATGAGGTTGGCTTCGGTGAAATGAAGCAGCACCTTGTCGGTATGACCGCAATCGCAATCAGCGAAAATGATGCAGTTGCTCCCGCAAAGGTTCTCAAGGAGTACGCTGAGAAGGTTGAGTCCTTCCAGATCCTTGCAGGTTACGTTGACGGTGTCGTTATCGACGCAAAGAAGGTTGAGGAGCTTGCTGAGATCCCCTCCAAGGAGATCCTTATCGCAAAGCTTCTTGGAAGCATCCGTTCTCCTCTGTACAAGTTTGCATACGCCGTCAAGGCTATCGCGGACAAGGACTCCGAGGGCGAGGCTGCTCCCGCACCCGCAGCAGAGTAATTTTGCGCGGAACACACACTCGAATTTATATTCGCATTCCACAAAAGCAGTCCGCGTGACTGCATAACATCAATTTTTTCATATTCAGGAGGATACTAAAATGGCAGATATCAATGCTATCATTGAAGCACTTAAAGGTTTGACTATTCTTGAGCTTAACGATCTCGTTAAGGCTGTTGAGGAGGAGTTCGGCGTATCCGCTGCTGCTCCCGTAGGCGTTGCTGTTGCAGGCGCTGCTGCTCCTGCTGCTGCAGAGGAGAAAACCGAGTTCGACGTTATCCTTGCTAACGGTGGCGCTAGCAAGCTGAACGTTATCAAGGTTGTTCGTGAGATCACCGGTCTTGGTCTTAAGGACGCTAAGGATCTCGTTGAGGCCGCTCCCAAGGCTATCAAGGAAGGCGTTTCCAAGGACGAGGCAGAGGCTCTCAAGAAGCAGCTTGAAGAGGCTGGCGCTTCTGTTGAGCTTAAGTAATCGATCTCGATTTCTTACTACTTTCCAAGCGGCGTGAGGAGCCACTACCTGCTGACGGGTCCGACGCACAATGGAATACCTCAGGCGGAGTCAAACGACTCCGCCTTTCCTTTTATCAAAAAAAGATCTGCCCGAGGGCAGATCTTTTTTATTTCATAAATAAACAAAGAAGGATGGGCAAGAAAATGGCGGGAACGTAGTTCATCAGCTTGATCTTGGTGATGCCCATAATGTTGAAGGCAATTCCCACGATCAGAAGCGAGCCCACGGCACTCATCTCATTGATGACCGTGTCGGAAAGATACGGCTGCGCCAGCGTTGCGAGGAGCGTAATGCTTCCCTGATACACAAGAATGCTCGCCGCAGAAAACATAACGCCAAAGCCCAAGGTGGAAGCAAAGACGATAGACGCCACAAAGTCCATCATAGACTTGGCGTAAAGAGTATCGTGATTGCAGGAAAGACCGCTATCCAGGGATCCCGTCACCGCCATAGCGCCCACGCAAAACAGAAGGCTCGCGCTGACAAATCCCTCCGAAACGTTTCCGAAGCGATCACCCGTTTTCTTCTGCACAAGGTCGCCAAGCTTGCGGATCTTTCCGTCAAGATCCAACAATGTACCGATGGCGGCACCGATAGCCATAGAGAGAATCACGAGAAGAATATTTTGCGCCTTGATGGCACCTTGAACGCCTATGAGAAAGGCACAAAGGCCAATACCGATCATAACGGCTGAGGAAAGCTCTTGTCCAAGAAGACGCTTTCCTTCCTTCGTCGGCTGCTTTCTGCGCTTTGCCAGCAGATGCACCAAAAGTCCGATACCCGATCCAAGAATAACAACGGCGGCATTGACCACCGTTCCTAACAACTGAAAATTTTCCATACTTTACTTTCCATCACCCCGGATTATAAGGGAATCGGGCAAAGTCTTCACCTTGCCCGATGGTATTTCATTAGAAGCTGTGTGAGACTACACACGCGGACGCGTTTTTCGCCCAAGAATTAAAGGCAACGTATTGAGGATCGCCGTTATAATCATTGCCCGCGATGGTGCGGATGGGCTCGTGAAGCTCCTCGATGCGCTCGATCTCGCCCGCAAGATAAGCACGAATGCGACATCTTGCGCTGATAAGACGCTCGCGAAGACCGCCAAGACGGATATCCTGTACGGAGAAGCCGTGAGGCTTATTCTCGTTATACCACTGCTTGCGGAATGCCTCGATGTATGCCTCAAGATCCGCGATGATGCCGCCGATCTCCTCCTCGGTAATTGCCTTAAGAGTCTCACGGTCATCCGCGTGGTAGGCATTGCGGATGCGAAGAGAAAGGTCACACTTGCGAGCAAGCACTTGGCAAAGCTTGCCAAGAGAATCAAACAGAAGACCGAAGTTCTCGTCGTCCGCCTTCGCCAGAAGGGTCTTTGCGTGAGCGGCATAGGTTGCAGCCGCGTCCTCTCTGACGTGGGCATTCACAAGACCCTCAATGGGATCGTTATACAGAAGATTCTTCGAGGGATTGATGGCGTGCATACGATCACGGTTGATCTCGTCAATACCGGGAAGCTGATCGGGAAGATCCAGCTTCAGGAACTCCTCGTAAGCAATGTCAAAGCACTGGAGACTGCGGCTGTCGATGGCCGCCTCGTTACTATACCCCTTCTCTGCCCAGTAAAGCATATTGGGAAGAACCGAGAACTGAGAAGCCTCAGCACCGTCATCGCCCCAGGCGGTAACGATGATGTTATCAATTCCCTGCTCCAGGCAAACGCTGAGCTGCGCATCAGCAGTCACGTTCGAGCTGGCGTTATGAGGCGTGAAGCCCGTCCAGTTCCAAGCGCCGCCCGCAAAATAAAGAGGACGTTCAAACTGCTTGTGGCAATATACCATATGCGAGAGCATTGCGGCTTCCTTGGTGTAGTAATCCCAGTATACAAGTCCCAAGCCTTCGGGAACCTTGG
Source organism: Eubacteriales bacterium (assembly GCA_045613705.1). Taxonomy (GTDB): domain Bacteria; phylum Bacillota; class Clostridia; order Oscillospirales; family CAG-272; genus RGIG8775. Next base: position 4,186 of record JAZLBM010000286.1, read on the forward strand.
CTACGACCTCGGGGCTGATCTCGCCTTCCTTTACGTAGTAGCGACCGCCAAACTGCATACGGAAGAACATATCGCTCCAGATGATGGGCTCAAGTCCCTGCTCGCGGCACATTTCATTGACACGGGCAAGATGCTTCAGCATAATGTCAGAGGACTTTTCAAGGCCGTTGCGGTCAAGATACGTGCCTCGTCCCAGATTATGCGCCTCGTCCATACCCAAATGAATACGGCGAGAGCGGAAGCAGGACGCGCAGGTCTTGATCATACATCTTACAAGGTCATAGGTCTTCTCCTCGCCCACAAGAAGAATATCGTTCATATCGCGAAGGTTGCTGAGACCTGCCCAGCGGAAGATGGAACCGAGATGCGCCAGCGCCTGAATACAGGGGATCAGCTCAATGCCAAGGGCATACGCGTAATCGTCAAGCTCACGAAGCTCTTCCTGAGAAAAGCGACCGCGCATTCTTCCAAAGTTGGGATACTCGGTGATCTCGTAGGTATCCTCGGTGTAAAGCATCATGGAATCGTATCCCATAAGTGCCAGATACCGAAGCATACGCTTGCAGGCCTTCACGTTGAAGACGGCGTTTCTCGACAGGTCTGCCATATAGCAGAGAGTGTCGAACCTTCTCTCCTGGCGGATGCTCTCGCCCACGGCAAGACCGCGAAGAAGAGACAGACCGCGGAAGATCTCAACAGGGCGACCGTAGACGATGCGGATCTCCTTCTCGCCACGGGTCACGCAGAGGCCTTCGCCCTTCTCGCACACGACGGGCGTGCCCGTCGCATCTATGGCGAAGCCAAGCTGCGGCGCAATCTCAAAGAGACCCGCCGCAAGCTGTTCATTTATATTTGTGAAATGAAGTTTCATCATTATAACCTTACTTTCTTCTGAACACGTCCCAAAGGTTGTCCAGATCAAGGCTTCCGTTTACTTCCACCGTCTTTACGGGCTCAGGCTTTACCTCAACCACAGGCTCGACTACAGGGGCCACCTCGGGCTCCTTCTTCTCCTCCACTACGGGAATCTCCTCGATCACGGGGATGGTTCTTACCGCAGGCTCGATAGCGGCCTGGTTCTTGTAGTAGGGATCGTCGGGCTTTCTGTCAAAGCCGGTAGCAATGATGGTAATACGGATCTCATCGTCAAGGCTATCGTCAAAGGCAACACCCCAGATAACGTTTGCGTCGGGGCTTGCTTCGTTGGAAACCATAGTAGCCGCAAGATCAACGTCCTCAAGTCCAACCTCGGGAGAAGCGGAGATGTTGATCAGAATACCGGTAGCACCCTTGATGGAGGTCTCGAGCAGAGGGCTGGAGATGGCCTTCTTGGCGGCCTGCTCCGCCTTGTCCTTACCCGTTGCGCTACCAACACCCATGTGGGCGTAGCCGGCATTGCTCATAACGGCGGTAACGTCCGCAAAGTCAAGGTTGATGAATCCGGGAACGTTGATAAGCTCGGAGATACTCTGAACACCGCGACGAAGCACGTCATCCGCAACGGCAAAGGCGTTGGAAAGCGTGATTCTGGTCTCGGAAACCTGCTTCAGTCTCTCATTGGGGATAACGACGAGCGCGTCAACGTACTGACGAAGCTCTGCGATACCGGCATCTGCCTGTACCATTCTTCTCTTGCCCTCGAAGCCGAAGGGCTTGGTTACGATAGCAACCGTAAGGATGTCCATCTCCTTTGCTGCGCGTGCAACGATGGGAGCTGCGCCCGTACCGGTTCCACCGCCCATACCCGCGGTAACGAATACCATATCCGCACCGGTCAGCATCTCCTTGATCTCAACGAGAGACTCCTCTGCGGAGCGTGCGCCGACCTCGGGATTTGCGCCCGCACCGAAGCCCTTGGTGATCTTCTCACCGATTACGAGCTGGTTGGGAGCATCCGACTTGCGAAGTGCCTGACGGTCGGTGTTGACCGCGATAAACTCGACGCCCTTAATATTTGCCTCGATCATTCGGTTGACCGCATTGTTTCCGCCGCCGCCGACACCGATGACCTTAATATTCACGCCATTCTCAAAAACATCATCATGCTCAAATATCATAAGTAGCACCTCCGAAAATTGATTCGCCAGAACTAGAAAAATCCTAAATAACACTATATATATTAATATAATAATATATTTTTTCAATATTTGCAATACCTTTTTCGAAATTTTTTGAAGTTTTTTCGTCTTTTTTTCTCGAAAAAGCAAAAAAGAGACGACCTTTTGCGGAAGCCGTCTCTTTTCCTATAAAAATTTATTTCGTCCTTACTTCACAAGAGCCATGATCTCCTCAAAAATGCGCTCGTTGGCATTGCTGTCGGCGAACCGGCGAATGCTCTCCTCCATAGAGGCGCGCTCCTCGGGCGAGTACAAAAGTGCCGACAGATTGTCCCAAAGAACCTCTGCGGTGAGCCCCTCCTCGGTCAAAAGGCAGGTCGCGTCCGCATCGGCCAGCACCTTGGCATTCTTATACTGATGATTATCCACCACGTTGGGGGACGGCACCATGATCGACGCCTTACCCATAATGGAAAGCTCGGAGACCGTCATAGCGCCCGCACGGCAGATCACCACGTCAGCCGCCGCCATATATTCGGGCATATCGTAGATGTACTCAAAAAGGCGGATGTTCGGGCAATTCTGCAAGCCGAGCGACGCAAAGCGCTCCTTGATCTCGGCATAATTTCGTGCGCCCGTCGCCTGGATGAATACGATCTCGCGCCGAGCTGCCACGTACTCCTTCATCACCTCAAGAGCAACGCCGTTGAGGAATTCCGCGCCGCCGCTTCCACCGTAGGAAAGCACACAAAGAGCGTCCTCGGGAATGCCGTGCTTGGCACGCGCCGCCGATTTTTCCATCGTGGAAAAGCCATCGGAAATGGGGTTGCCCACACAAACGGTTTTCGCCTTTTTCGACATATACTCCTTCGATTTCTCAAAGTTCAGAAGAATTTTGTCAACACTATTTTGCAGCTGCTTGACCGCCATACCGGGAATGGCATTGGACTCGTGAACCACGGTGGGAATGCCCATCATAGACGCGCCCTTAAGGATGGGCCAGCAGGCATATCCGCCGGTACCGACCACCACGTCGGGCGCAAACTCACGAATGACAGGCTGCGCCGCGATCGGAGAAACGATGGCTCGCGCAACCGCTCGGATATTGGCAAGAGACAGGGAGCGACGAATGCCCTCCGACTCCACGAATTTCAGCTCGTAGCCGGCACGGGGGACAAGAACGCTTTCCTGTCCGCGCTTGGTTCCCACGAAAAGGATCTCCGCATCGGGGATCCGCTTCTTGATGGTATTGGCAATGGCAATGGCGGGATTGATGTGTCCTCCCGTTCCGCCGCATGTCATAAGTACGCGCATAGATATTCTCCTTTTCCAAAATCCTATTTTTTCAGTCTACTGTACCGGGAAAGATTGAGTATAATACCCATTTCAAAGATCTGGAGGGCAAGCGAGGTGCCTCCGGAGCTGAAAAACGGCAACGATATGCCGGTATTGGGCATAGAATTGGTAACGACCGCAATATTGAGCGCCACCTGCAGAGCCAGCTTTGTTACAAGCCCCAGCACCACAAGTGCGCAAAATCGGTCGGGAATCCGCAAGGCGATCTTGACGCCGCGGATCACGATCAGCGAAAACAGTACCAGCACCGCAAGGGCGCCCACAAAGCCAAGCTCCTCGCAAATCACGGTAAACACGAAATCGTTCTGCGGCTGAGACACGTAGCCGTATTTTTGACGGCTATTGAAAAGTCCAAGACCGAACACACCGCCCGAGCCAATGGCATAGAGCCCCTGCAGGGTCTGCCACGCCTCGCCAAGAGGGTCTACGGTGTCGATATTGAGCCAGGTGTGCACACGGGTCTGGGCATACTCCGACACCAGGATCAGACCCGTTCCGGCAAGCGCCACCGCCCCAACGATGAGTCCGAGATACCGAAGGCGTGTGCCGCCCATAAACATCACGGCAATGCCGATCATACCGATGATCATAAGCCCCGAAATATGCTTTTCAAGCGCCACAAGCACGCCGATCAAGCCGATAATAGCGCCCGGTGCGAGAACGCCGTGGCGAAAGCTTCCGCCCTTTCGCTTGATCGAAAGCACCTCGCCCTCGTGATCCGACAAATAACGGGCAAGCATCATCACCACCGAAAGCTTCGCCACCTCGGAGGGCTGGATCGTGATCGGTCCCAGCTTCAGCCATCTCTGTGCGCCGCCGCCCACCGTGCCGATCACAAGAACCAGCAAAAGCATCGCAATGGCAGCAGCATATATCACCTTGGCAAAAAAGTACCAGAAGGACGCCGTAGCCCGTCTCACAAAGAAAAAGGTCACAGCACCGCTCGCCGCGGCAAACAGAATATAGCGGACAAGGAAATAAGTGCTGTCTCCATACATTTGCTCCGCATAGACAGAGCTTGCGCTATAATTCATAACCGCGCCGAATATTAGCGCAGTTACCGTATATACAAGAAATTTGATATCGATCCCACCACGTGTGTCCGTGGAGAGACTACTATGAAAATTGTTGCGATTTTTTACATCCTTGATTTCAACGTCAGACCGCCTCGACGGAGGCAACATCCGACCTATATTCAAAACTGTTCCTCCTTAAATACCGAACCAGGATACTACGCAAAGAATGAGCGTCGCCGCCGAAAATACGGCAACGACCTTATTTTCACTCCATCCGCACTGCTCAAAATGATGGTGGATGGGCGCCATACGAAACAGTCTCTTTTTCCGTCCGGAAAGCTTAAATACGCTGACCTGAAGCATAACCGAAGCCGTCTCGATGACGTATACGAGGCCTGCCACAAGAATGATCAGCGGCTCACCAAGAGCAAAGAACGCGCCTACCACAAGTCCACCTAAGAACAACGATCCCGTATCGCCCATAAACACGCGAGCGGGATGGAAGTTGTACACAAGGAATCCAAGAAGGCCGCCGATCAAAAGCGCGCCGATCAGCGACAGGGAGCGCATCTCAAGACGGAAGGCACAAGCCGAAAGGAAGCCGGCAACCACAAGGGTCACAGAGCTTGCAAGACCGTCGATACCGTCGGTCAGATTCACACTGTTGACCACACCCGTGATCAGAATGATGGCTACCACGTAATATACAACGCCGAGATCAATGGAAAAATCGGTGAAAGGAAGCGCAAGAACGGTGGTCATACCGCCCCAAAGGGTCATTGCCACAAGATAGAGCGCCGCCGCGATCAGCTGAAGTCCGAACTTCTGCCAGGCGAGAAGTCCCTCGTTCTGCTTTTTGATCAGCTTGGTATAGTCATCCACAAAGCCGATCATGGCGTTGAGCAGTCCCAAGCCCATAGCAAATACGAAAGGAAGCGCTTCGGTGCCGTTGATAAGGAGCGCCACCGCAGAAACGATGACCATCGCGGAAATAAAGCAAATACCGCCCATTGTGGGGGTGCCGGACTTGCTCATATGCCAACGGGGGCCGATCTCAAGGATGCGCTGTCCCACCTTCTTGCTCTTGAGCACGGGGATCATAAAGCGCTCGATCACCACCGACAACAAAAAGGTTGCGATGATGACGAGGATAAATTCTATCAGCATAGGTTTCACTGTCATTCTCCTTTCACGTTCCGCTCTTCCTTGCGGACGTCTCTATCTTTTCTTTCACGTATGCCAAAATGCGCTCGGCGCCGATGGCACGGCTGGCCTTGACAAGAAGGATATCACCCTCCCTTAAAACCGCGCAGGCCGCGTCTCCAACGGTATGAACGGCCTCGTCGGTATCGTACCGATCAAAATGGAAGGCAGAGATCTCGGGAAGGCCCGCGTCGACCGCACCTTCTTCTATGTTTTTTGCAAGCTCTCCAACCGTTATAAGAACTTTTCCGTTGCTTTTTGCATAATACGCTCCGACGACTCCGTGCATCATAGCGCTATCCTCGCCAAGCTCTCGCATATCACCAAGGATCGCCACCATACGCCCGAAGGTTTCCTCCGAAAGGGTATGCATAACGTCGATGGCGGCGCAAACCGACTCGGGGCTTGCGTTGTAGCAGTCCTCGATAACGGTAATCCCGTGGAAATCGATAATATTCTGTCGCATAGCGGCGTTTTCAAAGGCAAGCAGTCCGTGGCGAATGCGAGCTTCATCCATCCCTTTGTGCTTCGCTACGGCAATGGCAAAGGCCGCCGCCCAGACAAAGGGCTTACCGATTCCCTTCAGCTGAACGTTCGTCATCGTCTCGCCGAGCACGCGGATATCAAAGGTGCTTCCCGCAGCACTGTAATGCACGTTCGTGACGTACACGTCAGCAGATTCGTCTGCGAAGGAAACGTATTTTACATTCACACCATCGGGGTGCATCTTGCGAAGAAGGGGCTCGTCGCCGTTGGCAAAGAGCACGCCGCCCTCGGGCATTCCGTTCACGATCTCAAGCTTGGCGCGGCAGATATTCTCGCGCGTACCGAGAAGCTCCAGATGCGAGCTTCCGATATTAGTAATGCACGCCACCTGCGGCCCCACGATGCGAGACATAAAATCGATCTCACCAAGACCGCTCATACCCATCTCCACAACGGAGATATCCTCCGTTCCATCCGCCTCCAGCATACTCAAGGGAAGTCCGATGGTGCTGTTGTGATTGGCCTTGGTCTTATGCACCGAAGAGCTCCAACCAAGAACCGCCGAGATCATTTCCTTGGTTGTGGTCTTGCCCACGCTTCCCGTTACGGCCACGGCAGGAATCGTGAGGATCTCTCTATATTTCCGCGCGATCCTTCCCAGAGCCTCCACCGTATCGGGTACTACAATGGCGCAATAGGCACATCCCGCCATATCCTCAGGGATTCTCTGACACAAGAACAGACGGCATCCGCCCTCGTAGGCGCGGCGCATATAGTTGTGACCGTCAACACGCTCACCAACCGTCACCGCAAAGAGGGTCTCACCCTCCGTGGCTTCTCTGGAATCGGTGCAGACCCATTTTACCTCACCGCTCAAATACGGCTCTTCACCCGTAACGCGACCGCCACAATACGCAGCGATCTGCCTCACGTCAATTGCTCCCACACCGATACCAATCTTCATCTTCCGTCTTCCTTCCTTATTTATATGGATCCGTGATACCGCGCAACCGCCGCCCTCACGATCTCTCTCTCATCAAATGGCCGCTTACCGCCCTTGTCAATTTCATAGGCCTCGTGACCCTTGCCTGCAAGCAGGATCACGTCTCCGCCCTTCGCCGTGCGGATCACCCAGTCGATGGCCTCCTCCCGACTTGGGATAGCCACGTATTTATCGGCATTCATACCGCGGCAGATCTCGCTTATGATGGTCAAGGGATCTTCGCTACGGCTATTGTCGGAGGTCACCACGGAAAAGTCCGCCAGCTCCGAGGCGATTCGCCCCATAACAGGACGCTTTCCTTTGTCACGATCTCCACCGCATCCGAAAAGCAACACGATTCGTTGTCCTTCCTTTCGAAATCCTTCCGCCGAAAGCAAAAGGTTATGAAGGGCATCGGGCGTGTGCGCGTAATCAATAAAAACCGAAAATCCGCAAGGCGCGCCTAAACGCACCCGTTCCATTCGTCCGTCCACGCCGCAAAGCGCGCCAAGCGCCGAGATAACCACCGACGGGGGAATCCCCTCCGAAAGGGCGCACGCCGCCGCTTCCAGGGTGTTCATCACGGTAAAACGACCGGGAATCGGTGTATGGACAGTCGCGCGCACGTTGCGCGACCGAAGGTCGTAGGACATCCCCTCCGCGCCAAGATCCAATATTTCATCCGCAGAAAAATCTGCCGTTTCCCCTTTTGCCGAGCAGGTCAGCACGGGACAAGAAGCTTGCTCCCGAAGCCGCCCGCCATAAGCATCGTCAAGATTTATTATCGCCCTTTTACTTATGGAAAACAACCGCGCTTTGGCGGAAAAATAATTTTCCATATCTCCGTGAAAGTCAAGATGCTCAGGGCTAAGATTGGTAAATATCGAGGCGCAAAAGGTCAGCGCATCCAGCTTCCTCAGCGCTAAGGCGTGAGAGGAGGCTTCCATAAAAACGTATTCAACGCCATCTTCCGCCATCACCGAAAGAATGCGATACAGCTCCTCGGGGTCTGGCGTGGTCATATTGGCAAGGGGATTTTCCGCGCGGATCTCAAGACGTCGCCCTGCCGAATAGCAGTTTACCGTACCGATCACGCCGCAACGAAACATAGCCGCCTCGAAAACACTGCGAAGCATATAGGTAACCGAGGTTTTCCCGTTGGTCCCCGTCACGGCAATCAGCTTCATTGCCCTTGCGGGATGCCCGTACCAGGCGTCGTAAAGCATCGCCGCCGCGTGTCGGGTATCTGACACCGTAAGCACGGGAACGTCGCCGCAGTCAAAATTCTTTTCCGCAACGATCGCCGCCGCGCCGCGCGCCACGGCGTCTTTTATATACTGATGACCGTCAAAGGTCATCCCTCGAATGCAAACAAACAGATCGCCACACTCTATCTTTCGAGAATCGGTGCGGATCCCGCCGATATCGGGGTTGGGCAACCGAGCGGGCACGAGGATGCCCGCCTCACGGCATAGCAAATGCAGGTTCATACAGTCCTCCACAAATTCGTAAGACTCCCTGTTTTCTATTCCGTTTCTTTGAGATACCGAAGCTCTACGGTAACCACACTTCCCGATTCAGTCACCGTCCCTGCGGCAGGATACTGCGCCGCCGCGATAGCATTGCCGCTCCCCACAAGGTCTGTGACACCTTCAAATTTGATATTGAATCCACCGTTTATAATAGCAAGATTTGCCGCGGTGGCAGTTTTTCCAATCACATTGGGCACCGTGGCAGTTTTTACGTCCGCCGCGTCGCCTGCATAAAAGACGATCTTTGTAGCCGCACCGCTCGCAAGGCTACCTGCGCTTGGCACCTGGCGGCTCACGCAAGCCCCTTCACCCACGACCTCTACCGCAAGGCCTTGACTCTCGGCGTACACACGGGCGCTCTCCACCGATATCCCCACGTAATTGGGGATCTCACGGGCAAGCATCGCCTCCTCCGCCTCAGTGTAGATTGGCTCTACGCCAAGATACGGCAGGATCGATTCAAACACCTTACCTACGTAAGGCGCCGCCACCGTGCTTCCGTAAAGAATACCCTCAGAGGGCTCGTCGACCATAATGATCACCGCATATTCCGGGTTATCCGCCGGCGCATAGCCCACACAGGAGCAAATATACATCTCGGTTCCGGTGGTGGTTGCCCCTTTTTTCTCGGAGGTACCCGTCTTCGCCGCCACGCGATATCCCGCTACGTAAGCATTTTTCGCACCGCCCACGCCCGAAACACCTTCAGCGAGGATCTGACTGACGGTAACCGCGGTTTTCTCGTCGATCACGGCGCGCGTGGTTTTTGGCTCGTGCTGATACACCACGTTTCCGTCACCGTCGGTCATACGCTCCACAAGATAAGGCGTGACAAGCGTTCCGCCGTTTGCAACCGCCGCGATCGCTCGGATGTGTTGGATGGCCGTCACCGTAAAATTCTGTCCAAACGCGTAAATCGAAAGATCAAGCTCGGACATTTTTGAGGCGATCACGCCCATTCCCTCACCGGGAAGGTCAATGCCCGTTTTCTCGCGATATCCGAACCGCTTAAAGTAATCGGTGAAATTCTCCACCCCAAGCTTCTGACCAAGGGTCATAAACCAAACGTTACAGGACTGCTGGATGCCTTCCGCGAAGGTGAGGCTTCCGTGTCCCTTCCTCTTGTGGCAATGAATATTCTTGCCGAGAACCACCTTGGATCCACCGCAAAACACCGAGCCCGAAAGGATGGGAAGCTCCTCCTCAAGCGCCATAGAGGCAGTAATGATCTTGAAGGTGGAGCCGGGAATATAGGTTTCCGTCAGCACCTTATTGGACCAGGCTTCAAGCAAATAATTGCGCGCCGCCGCGCTATATTCATCCGTTCCCTTTACAAGCCCCGAGGTATCCAGCTTGTTCACGTAATATTCGGGAAGAACCCAAGGGTTATTCAGATCGTAGCCGGGATATACCGCCATCGCCACGATGGCGCCCGTCTTCACGTTCATCACGATTCCACACGCGCGGTTAAGGGCGTGGGAGGCCACAACGGCATTCTCCAGCTGTTCCTCCAGAACCGATTGCACGTAAACGTCCACGGTGGAGGTGATATTCAGACCGTCCACAGGCGCCACGTAGCTGCTGTATTCCACAGGAAGCTCATTTCCGCGGGAATCACGTGCGGTAACGTAATAGCCGTCCTTTCCCGCGATCTTCTCATTATATTGATATTCCAGGCCGTAGAGACCCGCGCCGTCCGTGCCCGTAAAGCCGATCACGTGCGAACCAAGGCTTCCGTAGGGATAATACCGCTCGCTGATAGCCTCAAGACACAGAAGCCCCTCCAATCCTTCTTCAAGGATCAAGGAACGTATCTTCCCTGCGGTTTCTTCATCTATGCCGCGCTTGACCGTCTCATCAAGCCTTCCGCTCTTTTGCGTTTTGCGATAGATCTCGTCGTAATTCATCGCAAGGATCTCCGCAAGAGCGGTGGAGATTTTGACCGAAAGTGAATCGGTCTTCTTTTTGTCAAGTGCCCGTTGTGCCGCGGAAATGGCCGACGGCGACAGGAACACGCGATATGTAGTAACGTTTGTGGCAAGCAGCTTGCCGTTTATATCATAGATCTCACCACGACCTGCCGCCGCAGGCGACTCGGTGGTCATCTGCTCGATCACCTTTTTCTGATACCGATCAAAATCAACCGTCTGGATGATCAAAATGCGCGCCGAAAGCACGCCAAAGACAAGTAAGACCGCCGTCGCAATCACGGCGGCACGCCTATAAAATCCCGTACCGACTCGTCCCATCGTACACTCCTTGCATGGGATCAAAGCAATAAAAAATGAACGGCGAGCGAAACGGACTTAGGAGCATATGGGCCGCTGCTCAAAAATCCGCTGCCGTCCGAGGTACTTTGCCCCGTGGCATCGCTCTTTTGCCGTTCTTGCGAAATATTCTTTCGAATGTTGCTTTGTCGATACTATTGTATTCCGTCAACCGAGGAATTATTCCTGGTTGCTCATAATCTGCTCGTTTTCAACCTCAAGGATAACGTGATCCTCGGGAATCTCACGGGCGCCTACCTCCTGGGAAGCAGGTGCAAAGGCTACCACACCGCCGATCAAAAGGGCGAGAGAGGCAGACATTGCCGCAAGCACCGTGGTTGCCTTGCGGCGGAAGGTGCTCATGCGAGAAGAAAGGGCCTCCTTCTCGGAAGGAAACTCAACAACTGCCGCAGGCTTCTTTCTCTTGGGTGCCGCAGGCGCATTTACGTTACGCACTGCTACCTCAAGACGCTTGCGATTCACCAACACGCGAGGCTTGGCTTCCTCTACCGCGCCCTCTGCAGGGTTCTCACGGTGAAGGTTATAATAGTTCACGGCGTCAAATGCATCGTGACACTTGGAGAAATACACCAGATAATCGTCGGTCGTCATATAACGGACGCCCTGTGCATTCTCGCTCTTGTACATTTCTGCATTGTCGCCAAGGGTTCTCGAAATGCGGTAAGCATCGGGTGCAATCGCTCTTGCGCGCGCATCGCTGCGCTCCTGCTCAAGAGCTTCGGCGTCCATATACACAGATGCTCCGCGCTCCGCATATCTGCGGGTAAGACGGTTTACAAGCATTCTGTAATTGTCGTCGACAACAATATTGGGAGTATTTTTCACTTCAATATTCATTTGAACGCCTCCTTTGCTTTTTTATACTTTTTCAGCCACCCTCAGCTTCGCGCTGTGGGAGCGATGGTTTTCCGCAAGCTCCTCTGCAGACGGCAGAATGGGCTTTCGGTTCACAAGGCGAAGCCTTGGTTTTTTGCCGCATACACAAACGGGAAAGTCACGGGGACAGGTACATCCGCTTGCCGCCTCGGCAAAGGTTTCCTTTACGATCCGATCCTCAAGGGAGTGGAACGTAATGATGGCGATTCTCCCGCCCTCATCCAGCAGATTTACTGCGGAATCAATGGCGGGAGCTATAACATTCAGCTCCTTGTTCACCTCGATGCGGATTGCCTGAAAAGTTCTCTTCGCAGGATGCGACCCACCTTCTCGCATTCCTGAGGGAATCGCGCTTCTAATGAGTTGAACAAGTTCGCCCGTCGTAGATATATTTTTTTCGGATCTCTGTTTAACGATCTTTGCGGCGATCCTTCCCGCAAAGCGCTCTTCGCCGTACTCCCAGA
>JAZLBM010000287.1:0-4273 GCA_045613705.1 Eubacteriales bacterium
GTACAAGTGACAAACGCTTGCCATACCAAGGCGCAAAAGGCTTTGTCACGCGTGCTCCCTCAGTCGCCTTCGGCGCCAGCTCCCTCCCGGAGGGAGCCTTTATTGTACATCTCAAACAGTTCGATAAATCAAAATTTGAACATATTGAAATGAACAAAGGGAGACGCTCGTCCCCCTTTTGGATTATTTTTTCTTGATTTCGCGCCAATACTGCTCGGCGGCTTGCTCGTTCTTGTTGGGGCCCGGAATATAATATTTCCGTCCCTTGAGGTCGTCGGGCAGGTACTGCTGCGCCACGTAGTGGTTGGGATATTCATGGGGATACTTATATCCCTTATAAAGGGGCGCCTGCAGATGAAGCGGCGGAATGGTGCCAAGACCCTTCTGCACGTCCTCGGTGGCGGCGGCAATGGCGTCGTGAGCACCGTTGGACTTGGGCGAGGTCGCCAGCAGAATGGTGGCGTTGGCAAGGGGGATCTTCGCTTCGGGAATGCCCAGCTCCATAGCGGACTCCACGCAAGCGCGTGTGACCACCGCCGCAAGGGGGTAAGCCAAGCCGATATCCTCCGACGCGATGACCTGAAGCCGTCGACAGGTGGAGATCAGCTCGCCCGCCTCAAGGAGGCGCGCCAGGTAAAAGGCCGCCGCATCGGGATCCGAGCCGCGGATGGACTTTTGAAGTGCAGAAAGCAGATCAAAATGGGTGCCGTCACTGAAATTGCCCACGCCGGAATTAAACTGCTCGACCACCTCTTGGGTGATCTCGCCGTCGGCGGCGTAGAAGGCGTTTTCCAGCATCACGATGGCGCGTCTCACGTCGCCTGCCGTGATCTTGGCAATGCCGAGAAGCAGCTCGTCGGACGCGGTTCGGGGCTTGTCACCCACCTCGGCGTTGAGATGCTCCAACGCGCGGCGAAGGGCCTTTGCGCAATCTTTCGGCGCCACCGGCTTGAATTCAAACAGCGAAGAGCGGGAAATGATAGCGTTATAGACGTAAAAATGAGGATTTTCGGTGGTGGACGCAATGAGGGTCACCCGTCCGTCCTCAATGTACTCCAGAAGCGCCTGCTGCTGCTTGCGGTTGAAATATTGGATCTCGTCAATATAAAGAAGGATCCCCCCCGCACCGAACACATTGTCGGTTCCGGCAAGGATCTCGCGAACGTCCGAGAGGGAAGCGGTGGTGGCATTCAGCTTATAAAAGCTCATGCCCGACTCCGCCGCGATCACATGGGACGCCGTGGTCTTGCCCGTTCCGGGAGGGCCATAGAAGATCATATTGGTGATCCTTCCGTTGCCGACCATTCGACGAACCACGCCCCGCTCGCCAAACAGATGATCCTGTCCGACGATATCGTCAAAGGTGCGCGGCCGCAAAAGATCGGCAAGCTGTCGGTTTCTCATAAAAGCTTAGTGGTGAACCTCGCCCCAGCCCTCTTCGGTGTCTTCAACAACACCAAGTGCGCTGTCGGTTTCCTTTTCGGTCTCGGATGCGTTGCCGCCTGCGGGATCGGTATCATCCTCGTGGGACTCTACGGGAAGGCGGGACTCGCTGCCCTCGTAATCGTCACCGGAGCCGGTGCCTACGCCGCTGTTGTCACAAGCAACAAGCAGAACGGACAGAAGAAGAGAAGCTACAAGTACAAGAGAGAGAAGTGTCTTTTTCATAACAGTTCCTTTCATAAATGAAGTGCCCACAAACGGGGGTATATCTTACCAATCATAAGTGTAACACATTTTTTTGGGTTTGTCCATAGGTTTTTCATTTTTTCTCTTCGGTCACAGGAATTTTTTGTGTAAACTGTGCAAGAAATCCCCCGATTTCCTCGCCCGCCGCGCAATTTGACGAAAATCCTTCCATCCTCTTCCACCCCTTCCTGCCCCTTCCTCGCCTGCCGTATATTGTGCCTTGAACGCCGCCGTGATCCGTGATAGAATGGGCACAGGAAAACCTTATTCCAACCAGAAACGATTGACAGAAAGGGAAAGATTATGAAACACATCAAACAAGTGACAGCCTGCACGCTTTCGGCGCTTTTGCTCTCCTCCGCTTTAGCCGCGGCGCTTCCTGCCGCCGCAGACGCATATACCGACGACACGGCGGTGCTCTCGGCCTCGGTCACACCCCGACACGGAGCACCCGTCAGCGTCACGCTGAACGGCTCTACCATTCTTGACGGCGAGGCGCAGATCATCGGCTCCACCACCTACGTGCCGCTTCGCAAATTCTGCAACGCCCAAGGGTGGTGCGACGTCAGCTGGAACGGCGCAACGGCCACCGCAACGGTGAAAACGGGCAGCCTTACCATCACCGCCAAGCAAAACGCCCTTTACATAGAGGTGAACGGTCGCTACTTCTATACGGTAGACAAGGTGCTGAACCTTGACGGCACCCTTTGGGTACCCATCCGCGCCCTTGCCAAGGCCTATTCCTTGGATCTTACGTGGAACGGCAGCACCCGTACCGTGGAGCTGACTGCAACGGGCAAAACGCTTGCGTCGGGCGACAGCTTCTATAAGAGCGACGAGGTGCTGTGGCTGGCGCGCATCATTCACGCCGAGTCGGGCGCCGAGCCCTTCCTTGGCAAGATCGCCGTGGGCAACGTGGTGCTCAACCGCGTGCGAAGCCCCCAGTACCCGAACACCATCTGGGGTGTTATTTTTGACCGCAAGCACGGCACACAGTTTTCCCCCGTGTCCTTCGGCACCATCTATAACACCCCCTCGGCAGAGAGCGTCATTGCCGCCAAGATCTGCCTTGAGGGCTATTCCGTGACCTCGGAGGCACTCTTCTTTATGAATCCTCGCCTCTCCACCTCCACCTGGATCTCGGACAACCGCCCCTACCTCTTCACCATCGGTAAGCACGACTTTTATGCATAAAGAAAGACCGCCGCAATCTGCGGCGGTCTTGTTTGTCAGGCGGTTAGCCTAAGCGGACTCGAACCCATAAGCCTCTCGGCGATCCATTTCCGCGTCTTTTGACGCTTCTCGCCTTGAAAAGTCCACACTTATCTGCGGCTCGCATCGTCCAAATCCATCGAAAATGGATTCGACGAGAGGTGCCCGCAGTTTATATCGAGCAAATATTCAGGATAGACAAGGCTAAAATTTGCAGCAATATGCGGATATTGCAAGAATTTTTGCCGCCGTATATACGAATATTTGTCGATAGAAACCTTATTGGTTCGGGCCCACTTAGGCTAAGCACGCGCCGTACTTCTGCTTGGTCTCGCAGATCTTTTCTTCCTTGGCCTTTTCTACGGGATAGAGACCGCGGTTGCTCATCTCGGTGAAGATCTCCTCCTGTATGGCGTGCTCGTCCTCGAGGATGCTCCAAAAGCATCGCTTCAGCTCGGGGGTGGCGCACTCAAGAAGGTCGCAGTTGTACTGCGAGGCGATGAATTTCTGGGCGTTCAGCGCGTCGCCCAGCATCTGCTTGTCGTCAAAATTCAAATTGCAGCTTGCCATAGTTCCTCCTCAGCGGACGTGGGAGAACAGCTCGTCGAAGTGGCGCTGATGGCGCGCGGCGATCTGCTCGTACTTGTTCTGAAGAGCCGTGTCGGTCGTCAGAGACGCGTAATGGCGGTACTTGGCGATGAGGGTCTCCTCGACCGCAAGGGCGTCTCCGATGGCGCCCAGCTCCTTGGTGGTGATCTGTGCCATGGTTCTCTCCTTATAAATATGACTTCAGCTTCTCGATGCAGTTCTCTTCAAAGTCGACGGCGCGGCGCGCAAGTGCCGCCGCCCCTGCCTCACCGTTCGCCTCCGTCTCGTTGCGAAACTCGTTCAGCTTGCGATAGAGGTCGGTGGTTCCCATGGTGGAGCCCTCAATGACCATCTGCGCCACGTGTGAAGGGGTGGCGTCAAGCATGGTGTTCATACGAAGCCCCGCCTTTGCCGAAAGCCGCGCCACAAGCTTCTCCTCCTTGGGGTTCACACCCATATCAAGAAGCGCCTGCTTGGCTTCCCGGGCAAGGCTCTCATATTGCGCCAGCTCCGCACCCAGCTCGGTCTTGAGGTCACCCGAATCGGTGCGGGCGATGAGGTCGGTCAGCGACTCGGCGCCCATGGTTACGTTTTTGTAGATCTCCTGATACAACTCCGCCTCGCGGCGGCGCTTGTTTTCTGTGGACATTGTGTCGTACCTCCTTTTTGAGAGTACAACGCTATTTTTCCCCGATCTGCCGCCCCGTATGTGATAAAATGCCCTCATCTTCTTGACAGATCGGGGAAGAAATGGTATCATTTTTATAAGATAAATTGATGTTTA
>JAZLBM010000288.1:0-3986 GCA_045613705.1 Eubacteriales bacterium
CGCCGTTTCATCCGAAGTGAACTCAACCGTTGTCGCGCGGATCACTTCATCGCCAACTTCGTTGGTAGGATCAATTCCTGCCTTGTACAACTCAATTTTCTTTTCATTGAGATCGTAGCCAATTACCTTGATTTTCTTGGCAAACGCTACCGCAATCGGCATTCCGACGTAACCCAGACCAACCAGGGATACCGCTTCTTCTCCATTAATTATCTTTTCATACAGTGACATTACGGTGCTCCTTTATTTTATCTTTATCTTTTCAATTTCCGCAAGATAGCCTTGAACCACAATATTTCGATCAAATTCATTTTCTGCCTTTTGGCGTCCCGCCAGACCCATTGCCTCTTTTTTGTCGTGCGGCAAATCAATGAAATCACGTATCGCTCGTACAAGATCGTTTTTGTCACGTGCTTTACAAGAAATACCGGAAACACCATCTTCATAGGTTTCGCGACATCCGGGCACGTCAGTTGCAACAACCGGACGAGCGCACGCCGCCGCTTCGAGTAATACGTTCGACATTCCTTCGTGATAGGAGGCGTGTATAATGGCGTGTGAATGTTTCAGATGTGTATGAATATCGGATTGCTGTCCCAAGTATTCGATATCTCCCGCATTGACCGCGCATTCAATTTTTTCCTTATAATTGCCATCAAAGCTGCCTATTACACGGAATACGGCATTGGGATATTCCTGACGAATCCTATGCGCTGCATATAAAACCTCATCGGATCCCTTATCCTTCATAATTCGTCCAATGTTTACAAAAACAAGCGGATCGCTGTTTGAGGGATACGACTCTTTTTTATGCTCATCCAAATTCACACCGGATCCGGGAAGCAGGTGGTAGTTTTTCGTAACGATCCCGCGTTGAACCATAAAATCAAGGTTGGATTTGTTCTGAAAAAAGATTTTTTGTGCTTTTCGCAATCCTATTTTATACAAGAGCAGCAGAAATTTCTGCATAACCCCACCATTTTCAATGGCCGTACCCAATCCCGTTACATTAACAACGTAGGGGATATTCATAGAGGCACATACCATTCCTGCATATACGTTAGGCTTGATCGTATATGTAAACACGATATCGGGCTGAACGGATTTCAACAACGACTTATAAAACAAAATCAGCTTTATGTCTGCAAAAACACTGGTTCCGCGTCTGTCAAGGTTACACTCGTGGTAGCTGCATCCCATTTTTGTCAACTCGGGGATATATTCTCCTTGGGGGAGACATATATGCACGTCATGAGCCTTGAGCAACGCTTCTATCAGCTCGCGGCGAAACTTGTACAGACCAACGTCATTGTTGGCTAATATCAATACCTTCATCTTTGATTTTCCTTATTTTCCGTCATCTCTTCCTTGCCGGCACGCCGACGTAGGTTCCGCGTTCCGTTATGCTCTTTACGACCACTGCTCCGGCGCCGATGATACAGTCGGAACAGATATCTACGTTATTTTTTACGGTTGCGCCGATGCCCACGTGGGTCAGTGAGCCGATGTGGACGGTTCCTCCCAGCGCTGCATTCGGAGATATATGTGTATAATTTTCGACGGTGTTATCGTGTTCGACGATGGCTCCGGTATTCACAATACAATGCTCGCCAACCGTCGCGCAAGCGTTGACAACGGCGTTTGCCATCACAACCGTTCCCCGACCGATCTCCGCGCGAAACGCGATCTGTGCCGACGGATGGACGATGGACACCCAATTTACGTTATACGATTCGGCAATCGTTTTGCGGACGGCATTATTGCCGACACCGATGACAAAATCCGTTTGGCCGTCGTTCAAGCATTCGATATCGTTGCTTGTTCCGACAATAGGAAATCCCAGCACGTCGCCACGGGCGCAATCGTCCACGTAGCAAATATTCGTATAACCGATCTTGAGCGCGGCATCTGCGATCACTTTACCGTGACCGCCTGCGCCAATAATAACGAGTCTATTCATTGGCAACACGCTCCACTTCGTTTCCCATAAATTCTTCCATCGTTACCGAGGTGTCGGATGAAATACCGTCACGCTTAAACACGGCAACTACGGTTTGGAAAATAATTTTCAGATCACTCAAAAGGGTGATATTTCGAACGTACGCAACGTCCAGCTTGAATTTTTCTTCCCAAGACAAGGCGTTTCGTCCGTTCACCTGTGCAAGACCCGTAAGGCCCGGGCGGACGTCGTGACGGTGCCGCTGTTCCTCGGAGTACCGATCCAGATATTTGACCAGCAAAGGTCTCGGGCCGACGATGCTCATATCGCCCTTCAAAATATTGAAGAGCTCGGGAAGTTCGTCCAGCGAGGTGCTACGCAGGAGTCTGCCGTATTTATTGAGTCTGACGTCGTCGGGGAGAAGCTTTCCTTCTTTATCCTTCGCATTGCTCATCGTCCGGAATTTCACCAGCTTGAAGATCTTCTCTTCTCCGGTCTTTGGGTCGATCTTACCGGGGCGGAGCTGGGCAAAGAAGGGATTGCCCTTCATAGCAATTGCCCCCGCAACCGTCAAAACGAGCAGGAAAGGACACAACACCATAAGCGCTATGAGGGACAGTGTAAAATCAATTGCTCTCTTGAAAAACTTCTCGTACATATGTATTTCTCTCCACCTTACGCAAAGCAGCTTCTGATCATCTGAATGATGACGTCTTGCTCTTCTTTCGTCATTTTAATATCGCTGGGGAGGCAGAGGCCTCGTCTGAAGATATCCGCGCCGACGTCGATGCCGCGGCCGGGGATATAGGCATTGGTGCGACCGCGACCGTTACCCTCTCTTGTGACAAAGCCGTGCATTCGATAAAGGGGCTGCATATGCATAGGCTTCCAGATGGGTCTGCCCTGCACGTTATATTTCTCAAGGGTATCCAGGATCTCGTCGGGACAAGTCTTGCCCGCCTCGGTGACGTAGCAGGATTCGTTATCGCTTCTGACCTGCTTACACATAGCGTCCTCGTCGATCAGCATACAGGAGAGCCAGAAGTTGGGCTCCATCGTTTCGGGATCGTAAGGATTCATCGTTACGGGCAGATCGCGGAAGCCCTCTTGATATCTTTCGTAGATCTCCTTTTTCTTGGCGATATGCTCGTCAAGGTGAAGCAGCTGTCCGCGGACGACGCCCGCGACGATATTGCTCATTCGGTAGTTATAGCCCACCTCCTCGTGCTGATACCAGGGGGCTGCTTCTCTGCTCTGGGTCGACCACTTGCGTGCCTTATTGGCCGCGGCGAGGTCATTTGTCAGCAGCATACCGCCGCCCGAGCCGGTAATGATCTTATTACCGTTGAAGGAGATGGCATTATAGGCGCCGAAGGTACCCGTCTGTCTGCCGCGGTAGGTAGCGCCGAGGGATTCGGCGGCGTCCTCAATGACGATGGCGCCGTGCTTCTCTGCGATGGCGCAGATCTCGTCCAGCCTTGCGGGGGTACCGTAAAGGTTAACGACCATGACCACCTTGGTGTCGGGATAGAGCTCGAAGGCCTTTTCCAGCGCCACGGGGTCCATATTCCAGGTATCGTATTCCGTGTCGATGAACACGGGGACGGCCCCCTCGTAAACGATGGCATTGACCGTTGCGTCGAAGGTCACGTCGGTACAGAACACCGTATCGCCCGCCTTCACGCCGGCCAGCTTGACCGCAAGATGAAGGGCCGCGGTACCATTGGTAAGGGCAACGGCGTGCTTACATCCCAGCTTTTCGGTCACGCCGCGCTCGATGGCGACGAGGTTTGTGCCCTCGGTGGTGATCCAGTTGGTGTCAAAGGCTTCCTTGACGTACTGCAATTCTTCACCGTGCTGGGTGGGGGTAGCGAGCCAGATTTTATTTGCAAATGCTTCAAATTTCATACAACGTTTCTCTTTCGATAGAGGATACGGTCACGAAGTAACGAGCGCATCCGTGTTCTTATCCACAAGCTTCATCTGTTCGGCATAGGCGCGGCCCTTATACTCCGAGCCGTGCTCGCCGGCGGGGCGATAGGTGTCG
>JAZLBM010000289.1:0-2694 GCA_045613705.1 Eubacteriales bacterium
GTGACAAAGCCTTTTGCGCCTTGGTATGGCAAGCGTTTGTCACTTGTACCGCAGGCTCCTTCCGCCTCGCATTCGCTCGGCACCTCCCTCTCGGAGGGAGGCTATTCGCTCGCCATAAACAGACCGATAAACATCAATTTACCGCACACAAAAGACCCGTGCCGAGCACGGGTCTTTTGTTATTTCATTTTTTATTGAGGATCGTATTTTTCCTTCAATCTTCAGCCACAAAGTGGAGAAGGATGGAGGAGTAGTCGCCGACAAGACCCTCCAGCTTCAGTCCCGCGTTCATCAGAAGAGCGCCGGAGTAGACCTTTCCGGAAGCCACGTCGCGGTACTTCTTGGCAGGATCCAGTCCGCGGAGACGGACGTAATATCTATGACCCTGATGAGAACGGATGAGAACCGCCGTAAGGATCGCCTCGCGCTTATCCTCGCTGACCTGCATCCAGATGCTGCGGTCACGGTCACCCTCGAAGGGGCTGACAAGGCGGTAGAGCTCGCCGTAGTGGGTCACGTCGTACAGCTCGTGATACTGCTTGACCTGGGCGCGAACGATCTCGCACTCTTCCTCGGTAAACTTATTGGGATCCAGCTCGTAGCCGAAGGTACCCTCAAGCGCCACGTTACCACGGGTGGTAACAGGCGTTAAACGGCGGGTCTGATGGTTGGGAGCGGCGCTGACGTGTGCACCCATAGAAGAGGGCGGATAGCACATAGAGGTGCCGTACTGAATGTCAAGACGCTCGATGGCGTCGGAGCAGTCGGAGGTCCAATACTGAGGCGAATAGTAGAGCATACCGGGATCAAAGCGTCCGCCGCCGCTGGAGCAGCCCTCAATAAGAAGGTGAGGATAGCGGCTCACAAGACGCTCAAGCAGGCTATAAAGACCCAGCACGTAGCGGTGAGGAACCTCCTTCTGACGCTCCGCAGGCAGAGCCACGCTTCCCGCCTCGGAGAAGTTGCGGTTGAAGTCCCACTTGACGTACTCGATATTGGCGCTGTCAAGGATCTTGCACATACTGTCGAAGATGTAATCCTCAACCTCCTTGCGACTCATATCCAGGATCAGCTGATGGCGACCGAGGGACAGAGGACGTCCGTCGATGTGCAGACACCAGTCGGGATGGGCACGATAGAGGTCGCTGTCGGGGGAGACCATCTCAGGCTCGAACCAAAGACCGAACTTCATACCAAGTCCGTTGATGCGCTTCACAAGGTCACCCATGGTACCGCCAAGCTTTTCCTCGTTAACGACCCAGTCGCCGAGGGCGCAACGGTCGTTGTTACGGGCGCCGAACCATCCGTCGTCAAGCACCAGCATCTCAATGCCAAGCTCCGACGCCTTCTTGGCGATCTCATAAAGCTTCTCGCCGTCAAAGCGCATATAGGTGGCTTCCCAGTTATTGATGAGCACGGGACGGCGCTTGGTCAGCCACTCACCTCTCATCAGGTGCTTGAGATAGAGCTTATGGAAGGCGCGGCTCATACCGCCAAGACCTTCGTTCGAGTATACCATAACCGCCTCGGGCGCGGTGAAGGACTCACCGGGGGCAAGCAGCCAGTTGAAGCCGTCGGCGTTGATACCCATGGACACACGGGGCGAGCCGTAGCCGTCCACGTTGACCTCGGCGGCGAAGTTACCGCTATACACAAGGTTGAAGCCGTAGGCCTCGCCGTGCTCCTCGGTGGCGTCGTGGGAAACGAGAGCCATGAAGGGATTGTGCTCGGCGCTGGAGGCACCGCGAAGGCTTGCGATGCGGTGGGTGGCGTAATCAAGACGGGTACGGGAGAAGTTGCGCTCACGGCACCAATGGCCATAGAGGTGAACTACGTCGTAGTCGGGGGTGTGGAAGTCCACCGAGGTACTGTAAATGCGCTCGATATTGACGGCGCGGTCGGTGGGGTTGGTGACGACCGCGTGACGGGTCATTGCGGGCAGATTCTCAAAAACGGTATAGAAAAGGGTGACGCGGATGCCCGTGTGGCGATCCTCCATCTCGATCTCAAGGGTGGTCGCCTCGTCCTCTGCCGCAAAGGTTGCGGGAAGACCTGCCAAGGCGGGCTTGCCGCCGTAGATCTTGTGGGACAGATAATGCACGAGGGTGGCGGTGTGACCGTCAGCCGAGCGCACCGAGAAGGCGGCGGGGCGGTATTCGCCCGTTCCCGTGCAGGGGAACTCGATGGGGGCGGTGTCAAGGGTGAAGGTGCCGCCGGGAGCGTAATGGGGCTTGGGGCAAATGCCGGGGGTGCTGAACCGTTCGTTCAGATAGCCGAGGTCATTCTCCTCCACAGGGGCGCCGTAGTAGGTATGTACCAAAATTCCGTCCTGATTGACGGCAAATATGTAGCTGGAAGCCGACGTGTCCAGCTTGAAGATCTTCTTTTCCGAATCAAAAATTACGGGCATAGCGTTCTCCTTTATTTTCCTTTTGCGCATAAGCACAGTTATACAATTATCATTATATCAAAGAAATTTCACCGAAACTATCACTATATTTGCAAAAATTATCACTATCTTGCGGTAAAAAGGGGGAGGGGTGATAAATTGGTGTTTATCGGGGTGTTAGAAGTTGCTCTGCCAGGCTCCCTCCGGGAGGGGGCTCCCGCAAAGCGGGTGGAGGAGCCCGCGCAACAAAATTTTTTGCGCTTTGATATAGCGAGTGCTAATCGCTCATCTCGCAGGCTCCTTCC
>JAZLBM010000290.1:0-2596 GCA_045613705.1 Eubacteriales bacterium
CGCTCGGGTCGAATTTTTAGTAGGCACTGTAATAGGTTTTTCCG
This sequence comes from Eubacteriales bacterium, assembly GCA_045613705.1. Taxonomy (GTDB): domain Bacteria; phylum Bacillota; class Clostridia; order Oscillospirales; family CAG-272; genus RGIG8775. The sequence goes on from JAZLBM010000290.1 coordinate 45, forward strand.
GCAACCAGGTTTTCTTCACCAATAAGCTCGGTGACGGTAACGAATTCAAATCCCATTTCGTGAAGGCGTGCCAAAATGATGCAGGTGGCCTCGTAGGTATTCTCGTAGATCTCGTGCATCAGAATGATGTCGCCGTCCTCTACGTTTCTGAGGGTGTTTTCTACAATGGCGTTGATGTTGGCTTCAATGGTTTCCTCGTCTGCACGGGATTTGTGACGCCAGTCCTCGGTATCAATGCTCCAGTTGATAATAGGGTAACCGGCCAAAACGGCGCGTTCCTTCGTGATGTATCCACCGGGAGCGCGGAGCAGGGTGACGTCGGCGTCTACGTATTTTTGAATCGCTTCTTTTGTCAGGCGAAGCTCCTCAAGATAATCGGCCTCGGGGCAATCGTCAAAATAGATCTCGTGAGTGTAGCCGTGGATAGCGAATTCACAGCCGAGGTCGTGGGCGTATTTCATAGCCTCGCCCGTTTTGGAATTGATGCGGTTGCCCACCACGAAGAAGGTGGCGGCACCGTTGTATTTGGCAAACTCGTCTGCCAATTTATAAGTAAGTCTCTGTACGGTATCGTTGTCAAATGCGGGGCCGTCGTCATAGGTGATGGCGACGCGCTTTTTCGGCTCGGCGGGCTCGGTTTCCGCTTCGGACTCGGACTCGCTTTCCGTTACGCTTTCGGTTTCCGTATCGGAATCGACCGGCTGGAATGCGGGACGGGACTCTCCACAGGCAGAGAGGCAAAGGAGGATGGACAGGATCAGGACAAATAAGCGAATGTGCTTCATAGGGCTCTCCTTTCTTGAGATCCCTGTTAGTATAACATGAGGAAAAAAGAATGTCAATAGAGGAAGGATTTTTCCCCGATATGTTGCAATTTTTGCAAATATATGTTACAATAAAGAAAATCGACGTGTGGAGGAGCTTATGCTGAAGATCGAACGGGATTCTGTTATGAATCTGGAAAACGCAATGCGCGGCGCGCGCAATCCTATGAACAGCTGGGCGAAGAGCGACAGCTACTACGATGAGGACGGAGACTACGTATACGGACCCGCCGATCTGGAGTTTGGCGCACGTCTTTGCCGTGCGGGCGGTGACCACCGCAAATTCATCCGACAGATCTTTGTCAGCGTGGACATCACCGCGCCTCTTTACTGGTGGAAGGAATTTGACACTTACAAGGTTGGTACGGTTGCCAACTCCACCTCGACCATGCACAAGATCCACTCCAAGCCCTTTGAGAGAGACGATTTCAGCTACGACCGTCTTGACGAGAAGGGAATCGAGGTGCTGGACGGTCTTATCGCATATCTTGAGGGCGAGCGTCAGCGCTTCAACGAGAATCGCGAGGACAGACAGGGCTGGCACAATATGATCCAGCTGTTGCCCACAAGCTACAATCAGATGCGTACGGTTACTATGAACTACGAAAATCTGATCAATATGTATTATGCAAGAAAAGCTCATAAACTTGCAGAATGGCACACCTTCTGTGATTGGGTAGAAACTCTTCCCTATGCTAAGGAACTGATTCTTGTGAAGGGTTGATTGTGTCAAAAATAGACAATTCAAACGAAATATATTAGTGTAAAAATGGCGGTTTTAGAGAATGTTGTCTAAAACCGCTATTTTTTTCACAAATCTATTGACCTTTTTTCGATTTGTGTATATAATATGAAATATGATGCATATTGTGCATAAAGTTTCATTTCAGGAGGTTCATTATGAACAGAGTTTACAACTTTTCGGCAGGCCCTTCCATGCTTCCCTTGTCCGTACTCGAAAGAGCAGCATCCGAGCTGGTCTGCTACGGCGAATCAGGAATGTCAGTAATGGAGATGTCTCACCGATCTCCCGATTATGAGGCAATTATAGAGGATGCTGAGGCAAAGCTTCGCGAGCTGATGAACATTCCCGACAACTACAAGGTGCTGTTCCTTCAGGGCGGCGCTTCCACCCAGTTTGCCGCAGTGCCTATGAATCTGATCAAGAGAACGGGCAAGGCTGACTACGTAGTTTCCGGTCAGTTCTCCGGCAAGGCTTACAAGGAAGCGCAGAAGATGGGCTACGACGTCAAGTGCGTTGCCACCACCAAGGACGATAACTTCGACCATATCCCTACGGTTATCCGTGATATGATCCGTCCCGATGCGGCTTACGTTCACGTTTGCTTCAACAACACCATTTACGGAACCAAGTATTCCTACATTCCCGACACCGGTGATATTCCCCTTGTTGCCGATATGTCTTCTTGCATTATTTCCGAGCCCGTAGACGTTTCCAAGTTCGGTGTGATCTATGCCGGCGCGCAGAAGAATATGGCACCCGCAGGTCTGACTCTCGTTATCGTTCGTGAGGACCTTCTCGAGTATGCCGAGGCGGATATGCCCACTATGCTTGAATGGAAGACCATGGCAGAGAACGATTCTATGTACAACACGCCTCCTTGCTATACCATCTATATGGCAAAGCTTGTGTACGAGTGGATCCTTTCCATCGGCGGTCTTGAGAAGATGAAGGAGATGAACGAAAAGAAGGCGGCTCTTCTTTAC
>JAZLBM010000291.1:0-15575 GCA_045613705.1 Eubacteriales bacterium
TTTATGAGGTTCTACTCCGTCGAGGGGGCCGGTGAGTACGCCCGCGAACTGACGAACAAGGCCATGGAAGCGGTGCGCGGAATCGACCGTGACGGTGAGCTGTGCGCGCTGGCGCAATACCTCCTGAACAGAAAATACTAAGGAAGAAATTTGTATGTATAACATTTCCGAAATTGCAAGAAACTTTTGCCTCATTTGTGTTGGTGTAGCTTGGATTCTTGCACAGATTATCAAGATTTTTACGGGATACTTTGCAAGCGATGAAAAGTTCAGCCTTGTGAAGTTTCTTTGCGGAACGGGCGGTATGCCCAGCTCCCATTCGGCAACGGTTATGGCACTGTTGGTTTCCAGTGTGATCGAGTATGGATTCGCCAGCTTCAATTTTGCCGTATCCGTGTTGCTTGCCGTGATTGTTATGAACGATGCAATGGGCGTTCGCTACGAAACCGGAAAGCAGGCTAAGGTTATTAACCAGCTCGTAAAGGAGATCTTTTCCGGTCAGTCTGCCGACGTTAACAAGAATTTGAAAGAGCTTGTCGGTCATACGCCTCTTCAGGTTTTGGTCGGTGCATTGCTCGGCGCGGCCGTTCCGTTCGCTATGATGCTGATTATGAAATAACGCCATGCGATTAGACCTTTATCTTTTTCAGAACGGCATGGTGGAAAGCCGCTCGCGGGCCAAATCTTTGATTGAAGAAGGAAACGTCCTCGTGGACGGGAAACCGGTAACAAAGCCATCGGAAACGGTGGACGAAGCCTCCGATCTCAAGATCGAGATCGTTGCAACGCTTCCGTTTGTCAGCCGCGGTGGTCTAAAATTGGAGCACGCACTGGACACCTTTGGGATATCGGTTGAAGGAAAGGAAGCCATTGATGTCGGTGCTTCTACCGGCGGCTTTACGGACTGCCTTCTTCAAAGGGGCGCGAGACGCGTGATTGCGGTCGACTCCGGAGAGAATCAGATGGCTCTTCGCTTGCGAGAAGATCCTCGCGTGGAGTGTATCGAAAAATATAATGCAAGATATATGAAGCCTGAGGATTTCTCTTATTCGCCGGAGCTTGCGGTGATGGACGTTTCTTTTATTTCCCAAACGCTGATCCATCCGTCTCTCGCAAACGTTATGACGGACGGGGGCATTCTTGTGAGCCTGATAAAGCCTCAATTTGAGGTGGGCAAAAAGGCTGTCGGCAAAAAGGGAATTGTGAAACGGGCAGAGGATCGCTTTTTTGCCATCAAGCACGTTTTGACCTGTGCTGACGTATGCGGCCTTGGCTGTTTTGCGTTGACGCGTTCTCCCATTACCGGGGGCGACGGCAATATAGAATTTCTGGCGGCGTTTCGTAAAGGGAGCGCTCTGGAAATAAATGAGAAAACAATGAAAAGAATTGCGGAGGGTTGATTTTTGAAAGTTGCTCTGATTACCAATTATAATATCAATGAAAAAGCCAACGCCGCAATGACGGTTGCCGAGAAGCTGATCGGCCACGGCGCAACCGTGCTTGTGCCTTCCAATTATCGCGAGCGTATCGGGCGTATGCACAGGCAAAGACCCTTTATCCAGTTTGAGTCCTTGCCAAACGTTTATAAGACCAGCGATATGATCGTGGTCCTCGGCGGTGACGGAACCATTATGGAGTCGGCAAGACAGGCAGCATTGAGAGAAACACCGGTTCTCGGTATCAATCTCGGTCGACTTGGATATCTTGCTGAGCTTGAAATGAATGAACTGGATCTTTTGGATAAGGTGATGGCAGGCGAGTATCGGATCGATAAAAGAACGATGCTGAACGCCACGATCATCGGTGCAAACCAAAAGGAAAAGCAAAGCGGCTATGCGCTGAACGATGCGGTCATTTCCAACGGCTTTGTCTCCAGAATCATCGATCTTCAGTTAAGCGAAGGCGGAACTTTTATCAATACCTATCGGGCTGATGGATTGATCATTTCTACGCCTACGGGCTCGACCGCTTATTCGATGTCAGCCGGTGGTCCGGTTGCCGATCCCAGAATTTCTTGCTTCTGTGTGACACCCGTGTGTCCGCAGATGCTTTCCGCAAGACCGATTTTGTTTCCGGATGATGCAACCCTTGAGGTCAAGCACGTTTGTCGAAGGGAGAAGGTTTTGTATCTGACACTCGACGGAAAAATCAATTTTGAGTTGATGAAAAACGACGTCGTTCGCATTACAAAATCCAATCTTTTTGCGTCCATTATTCGTGTAAAACAGCAAAGCTTTTATGACAAGCTTCGCCAAAAGCCCTTTTAATTCAGAAAGGATATAGCGATATGAAAACCAAGAGACAAGACAGAATTCTTACCCTGATCGCGGAGCATGTGATCGAAACGCAGGACGAGTTGATCGAAAAACTCGTTGCTGAAGGATATTCCGTTACCCAGGCGACCATTTCCAGAGACATTCGAGAGTTGAAAATATCCAAGATCCTTGGCGAGAGCGGAAAGTATCATTACGTTTCTCCGGAGCCTACTACCGAAGCGGTAAAGAAAGATCTGAGAAATACATACATGGCATCGGTCATCTCGGTGACCTGCGGAAGAAATATCGTTGTCGTAAAGACCCATCCCGGTCTGGCACAAGCGGTTGCTGCAGGAATTGACGGTATGCACATTCCCGAGATCCTCGGATGTGTTGCGGGTGATGATACGATTTTTGCCGTTGCTCACGACGATGAGACGGCAAAGCGGATCGCAACGCGTCTTTCCGCTTTTAACGAGGGAAAGCAGTAAAAGGATATTTTGAAAGGAGACTGAAGGATGCTTCAATCCCTTCACATTGAAAACGCGGCGGTTATCAAATCTCTGGATGTCGATCTTGTCGACGGCTTTTCCGTGCTGAGCGGAGAGACCGGCGCAGGAAAATCTATCATAATTGACAGTATCAATTTGCTTTCCGGAAATCGTGTTTCCCGTGATCTGATCCGAACCGGCGAAGACAAAGCCATAGTAAGCGCGGTGTTCTCCGAGTGTGGTGACGAGGTGATCCGTCTTCTTGACGATTACGGAATCGAATGCGATGGCACCGTTATGCTGGCAAGAACAATGAGCAGAGACGGCAGAAGCGTGGTGAAGCTGAACGGAAGAACCATAACGCAGACGCTTCAACGCGAGCTTTGTCGCTTGTTGATCAATATTCACGGGCAAAATGAGAATCAGCGCTTGATGCAAAAATCGGCGCAGATCGAGATTTTGGACGCCTATGCCGCCAATCGTGAACTTCTCGCGCGGTACGAAAAGCAATACGAAGCGGTGACCGACGTTCGCACAAAGCTTGCCGAACTGGATCGGGACGAGGCGGAGAAGATCCGTCTTCGTGATATACTGAAATTTCAGCTCGACGAGATCAATCGTGTAAAATTGAAGAATGACGAGGAAGAGCACCTTCTTGAAGCAGAGCGGAATCGTCTTGGCAGTATCGAACGGATTTCGGAAGCGGCAGGTCTCTCGTACCGTATTCTTTACGGAAGCGAAAAGGGTGTTGTTTCGCTCATTGATCGCGTAACGACAGCGCTCTCCAAAATCTCCGATGCGCTCCCCGAGGCGGGAGAGTTGTCGGAAAAGCTTTCCGGCTATCGCTATGAAATCGAGGACATCGCCGAACGGGTACGCGATTTTGCGGAGGTGGATGAAAATCCTACCGAAAGACTGAATAAAATTGAGTCTCGACTGGATGCCATTTCCAAATTAAAGCGCAAATACGGCGCGACTGTTGAAGAGGTTTTGGCTTTCCGCGACGATATTGCCGCACGGCTGGATGCGCTGGAAAACGTAGATCAACTTCGGGAGGATCTTGGCTTTGAGCTTTCCAAGCTTCAAAAAGAAGCGGAAGAAACTGCAGGACTCATCCATAAGCGAAGAGTAGAAGCTTCTCAAAAAATTATCCGTGAGGTTACGGATACGCTTGGCTTTTTGGATATGCCGAAGGTTCGTTTTGAAATCGATATTCACCGCGCCGATAAGCTGAAGCCGAACGGATATGACGAAGTGGAGTTTTTGATTTCCGCAAATGCCGGCGAGCCGCCTATGCCTATGGAGCGAATTGCCTCCGGAGGTGAGCTTTCGCGTATTATGCTTGCGCTCAAGAGTGTGCTTTCCGACAAAGACGGTGTTTCCACCGTTGTCTTTGACGAGGTGGATGCGGGTATTTCCGGAAAAACGTCTCGTAAGGTTGGCATAAAACTGAAGCAGATCGCAAAAACGACGCAGGTGCTTTGCGTAACGCACTCGGCACAGATCGCGTCTTTGGCGGATACGCATTACTTGATTGCCAAACGTGAAAACGAAGGAAGAACCGAGACTGAGGTCGCGTTGCTTGACGACGACGGACGAGTTTCTGAGGTCGCCCGCATTCTTGGTGGCATACACGTGACCGAGTCTCAGCTTGCGGCCGCCAAGGAACTGATCGAGGACGGAAAGACGATATGAACAAAACGAATGCAATGCGGCGATTGGATGCCGCAAGGATCCCCTATGAGGTTAAGGAATATACCGTCGACGAAAATGATTTGTCCGGCGTTCATATTGCCGAGCAGATTGGACTTCCGTTTGAGCAGGTTTTCAAGACCTTGGTTGCCAAAGGGGATAAAACGGGTATTGTCGTCTTTTGCATTCCCGTGGATAAAGAAATTGACCTGAAACGTGCCGCAGTCGTTACGGGCAACAAAAAGATCGAAATGCTTCCCGTAAAGGATCTTTTAGCTACGACAGGCTACATTCGCGGCGGGTGCTCTCCCATCGGTATGAAGAAAAAATTTCCTACCTATATTGAAGAGAGCGCAGGCAACTTTGAGAAGATAACGGTCAGTGCCGGTATAAGAGGCGCACAGCTTCTTTTGGGTGTGGATCAGCTTGTCAAATTCGTGGATGCAAAAATGTGCCAAATCGTTTGATTTGCCTATTGAAAAAATAATGATCTTGTTGTATAATACAAGATGTTTTGACAGTTACGTTACAGAAAGGAACGAGTTTATATGTTGAAAACAAAGGAAAGACTGGCGGCGAAGATCGTTGAGCAGCTTGTTGCTATAAATCCGCAGATCGAGCTTGCCAAGGAAGATATCGCCGGTATGCTGGAGTATCCTCCGGATGCTTCTATGGGCGACCTTGCGCTCCCTTGCTTTAAGCTCAGCAAATCGATGCGTCGCTCTCCCGTGCAGATCGCAACCGAGCTTGCGGCGGCTATCACAGACGAGTGTGTGGATAAGGTTGAAAATCTTAACGGCTATCTCAATTTCTATTTGAATAAGACCCAGCTTGCCAGAAACGTAGTGGGCGAGATCCTTGAAAAAGGTGAGTCCTACGGTTCTCACGAGCTTGGAAAGGGAAAGACGGTAGTACTTGACTATTCTTCTCCCAACGTGGCAAAGCCCTTCCATATCGGACACCTGGGAAGCACCATGATCGGTCACTCTCTCAAGAAGATACACGAGTTTGTCGGCTACGATTGTGTTGGTATCAACTATCTTGGCGACTGGGGCACCCAGTTTGGTAAGATGATCGTTGCCTACAAGAAGTGGGGCGACTTTGACGAGGTTGAAGCCGGTGGTGTAGATAAGCTCGTAGAGCTTTACGTAAAGTTCCACAGCGAAGCAGAGCTTGATAAGGCCCTTGAGGATGAGGCGAGAGCTGAATTCCGCAAGCTTGAGCTTGGAGATGAGGAAAACACCAAGCTTTGGAAGTGGTTTATCGAGGTAAGCTTGAAGGAGTACAGCAAGACCTACGGACTTCTTGGCGTCGAGTTTGACAGCTATAAGGGCGAAAGCTTCTATAGCGACAAGATGCCCGCACAGGTTCAGCTGCTGCGCGACAAGGATCTTCTGAAGATCGACGACGGTGCCTCCATCGTTCCTCTTGAGGAATACGGAATGCCTCCTTGTCTGATTCTGAAGCGCGACGGCTCCACCCTGTATCCTACCAGAGATATTGCTGCCGCAGTGTACCGCAAGAACGAGTACAAATTTGATAAGGCGATCTACGTGACCGCGGCCGCTCAGTGTCTGCATTTCCAGCAGTGGTACAAGGTTGTAGAGCTGATGGGCTACGATTGGCACGATCAGCTGGTTCACGTTCCTTACGGTATGGTAAGCTTGAACGGCGCAAAGCTGGCAACAAGAACCGGAAACGTAATTCTTCTGAAGGATCTTCTCGCCATGGCTATCGAAAAGGTAGGCGACATTATGGAGCAGAAGAATCCCAATCTTGCGAACAAGAGAGAGATCGCGGAGTCGGTTGGCGTAGGCGCAATTGTATTCTACTATCTTTCCAATAACAGAATGAAGGATATCAACTTCGTTTTGGAGGATGCGCTCAGTTTTGAGGGTAATACCGGTCCTTACGTTCAGTATACGTATGCGCGTGCTTGTTCTATTCTTGCCCGCGGCGGTCAGCCTGACGTTACCAAGCCCCTGACCGTCACCGAGGACGACGAGAGCGAGCTTTGCAAGGTTCTTGCCAAATTCCCCGAGAAGGTGCTTGAGGCGGCTCGTGACTATGAGCCCTCCGTGATCACCCGTTACATTCTTGACGTTGCGGCGGCGTTCAATCGCTTCTACCATAACTGCAAGATCCTGAACGCTGAGAGCGAAGAAGTGAAGAACACCAGATGTATGCTGACCGCGGCGGCGAAGACCGTTCTTGGCAATGCGTTCGATCTGATCTGTCTGAAAAAAGAAGAGAAAATATAAAACGAAATCGAGGTAATACAGTATGTCCGGACATAGCAAATGGGCGAATATCAAGCATAAAAAAGAAAAGACTGACGCGCAGCGCGCCAAGATCTTTACCAAGATCGGTAAGGAGATCTCCATCGCGGTCAAGGCGGGCGGAAGCGATCCCGCATCCAACTCCAAGCTTCGCGATCTGATCCAGAAGGCAAAGGCCAACAACGTTCCCAATGACAATATTGACAGAATCATCAAGAAGTCTGCGGGCGCAACTGATGAGAACTACGAGGAGATCGTGTACGAGGGCTACGGTCCCGGCGGAATCGCGGTTATTGTTGAGGCAACTACCGATAACAGAAACCGTACCGCAGGTAACGTTCGTTCCTATTTCTCCAAGTATCACGGAAATATGGGACAGACCGGCTGCGTAAGCTATCTGTTTGAAGAAAAGAGCGTTATCGTTATCGTGAACGAAGACGGCGACATTGACGAGGATAAGCTGATGGAGCAGGCTCTTGAATCCGGCGCGGAGGATTTCGTGGCACAGGACGGTGCATTTGAGATCTACACCGTTTCCGACGATCTTTACGCTGTTAAGGAGGCTCTTGAGGCGGCAGGTTACACGCTTGCTTCCGCGGAAAAGTCCAAGGTTCCTTCGAACTACGTAACCCTTGACAACGAGGAAGACCTTAAGTTCATGAATCTTCTGATTGAAAAGCTGGAAGAGGACGACGACGTAATGGAAGTATATCACAACTGTGATAATTGCGACTAAAAGAAAAACGGCAGAGCATCAAAACTCTGCCGTTTTTTGAAATTTATTTCTTTATGCCAAAAAGCTTGAAATTCTTTATGCCTGCGATATAGGCAATCGTTGCCGTGAGGATGAGCGGGAGGGGAAGCAGGAAGTAGATCCACCAAAGATTGTTCAGGGGAGTTCCGTTGACGGTGATAGCAAGGAGACCCGTAAACATTCCTTCAAAGAGCAAGGCAAGGAGCTTTGCAACGCCGCCTACGTTGCCCATTGCGGAGATCAAGGTGCCAAGCGTGACGAGGATGGCAAAAACAAAGTTGAGGATGCTTGCGCAAAGAGAAATATACAGACCGGCAAGCTTCGTGTATCCGGCGTCCTGTCTTTCCAGGTGATGCGCATCCTTGGCGCCCATATCCCACATCATAACGTAGATGAGGAACAGATAAAAAAGAACGGAAAACACACTGGTTATAATGCGAAGCCCTTGTTGGGTCTCACCGGTCGCAAGCGCGAGCGCGTTTCCAAAAATGGATATCGCCAACTGGTTGATCAGCATTTTTACCATATCGTAGGAATGCTTTTTTATAAACAGTAACATAGTAACTCCAAAAAGAATAATTTCAGTACCATTGATTATATCTCATATAATTGTGAATTTCAACAAAAAACACAAAAGTTTACATTTTATCCACTAAAATATAAATAGTTGTTGTATAATACTATTGCGGAGGTGATAAAAATGGCAAATTTCTCAGCATACAACGAATACCCGCCGATCTTTCAGGAATTCATTTCATATAAATCGGTTATTCAGGGCTGTTCCGAAAAAACCGTAGCGGAATATGCGCTCGACCTGAAGATCTTTTTCAAATTCTTGATTGCCTCTCGCTGTGGAGTACCCACGGATGGCGAGGAGTTTGATGAAATTACCATCGACGCAGTGGATCTTGAAATGGCGAAGAGCGTAACGACAAGCGATATTTATGCTTTTTTGATGTACGCCTCCAACACCCGAAACAATCAAAATGCCTCCAAGGCTCGAAAATTGTCGGCTATCAAGGCTTTTTATAAGTATTTGGTTGCCAAGCGTCGCTATTTTGATGAAAATCCCGCCATTAATATTGAGGCTCCCAAGCAGAAGAAATCCTTACCTAAGTATTTGTCTCTTGACGAATGTATGATGCTTCTTGATACGGTGAAAAATGATAAGGACTCGAAATTCCGCGTGCGCGATTATGCCATCATTACGCTTTTTCTGAATTGCGGAATGCGTCTTTCCGAATTGGCGGGAATCGACCTCCGTGACATCGATCGAGATCTTCGTTCCTTGCGCGTCTTGGGAAAAGGAAATAAAGAAAGAATTATATATCTGAACGATGCCTGCAAAGAAGCGCTGCTCCCGTATCTGGAAGAGCGACGTGACATTGCTCGCACCACCAATATCAATACAAACGCCCTGTTTTTGAGTCGACTGGAAAAGCGCATCAGCGTGAAGACGGTGCAATGGATGGTCTATAAATATCTGGATATGGCAGGGCTTGAATCCAAGCGATATTCGGTACATAAGCTTCGCCATACTGCCGCGACGCTTATGTATCAGACGGGCAACGTGGACGTTCGTGTTCTCAAGGATATTCTCGGACACGAGCAGTTGAACACCACACAAATATATACTCACGTGAGCAATGAGAGTATGGAGCGGGCTATGAGCCAGAATCCGCTTGCCAACGTAGGAAAAAAGAAACCGTAACGGAGAGGTACAAATGGCTGAATCGGCACGATTTAAGTTACACAGTGAATATAAGCCAACAGGCGACCAGCCGGAAGCCATTGCATCTTTGACGGAGGGCATCCTCCGGGGAGAGCGGATGCAGACGCTTTTGGGTGTAACCGGTTCGGGTAAGACCTTCACAATGGCCAACGTAATTGCCAACGTGAATCGCCCGACTCTTGTTTTGGCGCACAATAAAACGCTTGCCGCTCAGCTTTGCTCGGAGTTCCGCGAATTCTTTCCCGAAAATGCGGTAGAATATTTTGTTTCCTATTACGATTACTATCAGCCCGAGGCTTATATCCCGGGTCGTGATATGTATATTGAAAAGGATGCGCAGATCAATGACGAGATCGATATGCTTCGCCACAGTGCCACCTCTGCGCTTTTTGAAAGACGCGACGTCATTATTGTGGCGAGTGTCTCGTGCATATACTCTTTGGGAGATCCTGAGGAATATAAGAACCTTGTTTTGGCAGTTCGTCCCGGTATGCTGATGAGTCGCGACGATTTTGTGCATCACCTGATCGCTATCAATTACGATCGCAACGACATGAATTTTGTCCGTGACAAGTTTCGCGTGCACGGTGACACCGTTGACGTCTTTCCTGCGTCCAATTCCGATAAAGCAATTCGCGTAGAATTTTGGGGCGACGAGATCGAGCGTGTCAGTGAGGTCAACGTGGTTACGGGTGAGTTGGTTCGCGTTTTGTCATACGCGGCCATCTATCCCGCGTCGCACTATGCGGTCTCGGACGAAAAGCGAGAAGCGGCGCTTGCGGAAATTGATCGGGAAATGCGCGAGCGTGTTGAATATTTTCGCTCTGAAAACAAGCTTCTGGAGGCGCAACGTCTTGAAGAACGTGTCAAGTACGACCTTGAGATGCTTCGTGAGGTCGGTTTCTGCTCGGGTATTGAAAACTATTCCCGTATTCTTTCGGGGCGACCGGCAGGTTCTACGCCGTATACGCTTTTGGATTATTTCCCCAAGGATTTTGTTCTTTTTGTGGACGAATCCCATATGACCTTGCCCCAGGTTCGCGGCATGAGCGGCGGAGATAAGGCGCGAAAGACCAATCTTGTAGAATATGGCTTCCGTCTGCCGTCGGCATATGATAACAGACCCCTTTTCTTTGAGGAGTTTGAAAGCAAGCTGAATCAGGTGGTTTGTGTGAGTGCAACCCCTGGTGACCACGAGCTTGCCCGTTCGGAGCGCGTTGTCGAGCAGATCATTCGTCCTACGGGCCTTCTTGATCCGCTGATTGAGGTTCGCCCGATCACGGGACAGGTAGATGACCTTCTTGGTGAGATCCGCCTTCGTGCGGCACGGAACGAGCGTGTTCTTGTGACGACGCTGACGCGAAAGATGGCAGAGGATCTTACCGATTACTTTGAGTCCAATGGTGTAAAGGTCAAGTATATACATTATAATGTACAAACGATCGAACGAATGGAGATCATTCGCGATCTTCGCTTGGGCGTATTTGACGTTCTTATCGGCATCAATCTTTTGCGCGAAGGATTGGATATCCCCGAGGTTTCCCTCGTGGCAATTCTTGACGCGGACAAAGAAGGCTTTTTGCGCGCAGAGCGAGGACTGATACAGACGGTTGGGCGTGCCGCGAGAAACGCCGAAGGACGCGTGATCATGTATGCCGACCACGTTACCGAGTCTATGCGCCGCGCCATTGCGGAAACTGAGCGACGCCGTGGCATTCAGCACGAGTATAACGTTAAAAATAATATTGTTCCCAAAACTGTTTCCAAGGGCATTCGTGACGTGATCGAGATCGGGGTGCAGAATGAGCTTGCCGAGAATCCCAGGATCAAGGCGAAGGCTAAGGCAGGCAAACTGACACAGAAGGAAAAAGACAAGCTGATCGCCGAGCTTACCATAAAGATGAAGGAATGCGCGAAGCGTTTGGACTTTGAGCAAGCGGTATATTACCGTGATAAGATCAAGAGTCTTTCGGAACAGAAATGACAGCAGGAGAAAATGAATGGCCAGTGAAATTATTGTAAAAGGTGCCCGGGTTCACAACCTGAAAAATATAGACGTAACGATTCCGCGCGACAAGCTGGTGGTGCTCACCGGTCTGTCCGGCTCCGGAAAGTCGTCGCTTGCGTTTGACACCCTTTATGCCGAGGGGCACCGTCGTTTCGTGGAGTCCCTGTCCTCTTATGCGAGACAATTCTTGGGGCAGATGGATAAGCCCGACGTGGATCTTATCGAGGGACTTTCTCCGGCAATATCCATCGACCAGAAGACGACCTCAAAGAATCCCCGTTCTACGGTGGGAACCGTGACAGAGATCTACGATTATTTGCGCCTTTTGTACGCGAGAATCGGTGTTCCGCACTGTCCCATTTGTCATAAGGAGATCCGTCAGCAGACCATCGATCAGATCATTGACCGCATTCTGGAGCTTCCCGAGGGGGAGCGGTTTATGGTTCTGGCTCCCGTTGTCAAGGATAAGAAGGGTATGCATGAGAAGGTATTCGCCGATGCAAAGAAAAGCGGCTACTCTCGTGTGCGTGTTGACGGCAATGCTTACGATCTCTCCGAAGAGATCAAGCTGGATAAAAATATCAAGCACACGGTAGAGATCATTGTTGACCGACTGGTGATGCGAACGGATATCCGCTCTCGTTTATCCGACTCTATCGAAAACGCGTTGCATTTGGCGGACGGTCATCTTACCGTCGTGGTTTTGCCCAAGGAAATAGAGCCCTACGAGCTGGAGTTCTCACAGACCTATGCTTGTGAGGAGCACGGAATTTCTTTCGGTGAGCTTGAGCCGAGAATGTTCTCCTTCAACAATCCCGCAGGCGCGTGCGATTTCTGCCTTGGCATTGGCGAGTTGAATAAGCTTTCCGTGGACAAGATGATTCCTAACAGAAATCTATCGCTTCGGGAAGGCGCCATTGCGGTAAACGGCTTCAAATCTCTCGAGGAGGAAAGCTGGAACGGTCCTTTGTTCGTTGCGGTTGGAGAGCGCTGTGGCTTCACCATGGATATGCCGTTGAAGGATTTCCCGAAAAACGCGATGGATGCGTTGTTATACGGAACGGGAAACGAGCTTTACACCATTTCCCGCTGGTTTGGCAACGAAGAATTCCACCAAAAGGTGAAATTTGAAGGACTTGTCAAGATCGTTGAGCAACGAATGGCGCAGGGAATGAATGCGGACTATTACGAGCAATTTGTTGATCAGACAGAGTGTCCCAAATGCCACGGTAGCCGTCTCTCGGCAAATTCAATGGCGGTGACGGTCGGAGGGCTCAACATTCATCAGCTTTGCAGTCTTTCCGTGACGGAAGCGCTTGCTTTCTTTAACAATCTGGAGCTTAGTGATACCGAGATGCTGATTGCAAGAGATATCTTCAAGGAGATCAAGGCGCGTCTTGGCTTCCTTGTTAACGTCGGCTTGGACTATCTGACCCTTTCCCGCAAGGCAGGAACACTGTCGGGTGGAGAGCTTCAGCGAATCCGACTGGCTACCCAGATCGGTTCCGCTCTTGTGGGCGTTATGTATATTCTTGACGAGCCCAGTATCGGCCTGCATCAGCGCGATAACTCCAAGCTGATCGCGACGCTGAAGCGCCTTCGTGACGTTGGAAACACCGTGATCGTTGTAGAGCACGACGAGGAAACGATGGAGGCGGCCGATTATATCATCGACATCGGTCCCGGTGCGGGCATACACGGCGGAACTGTTGTGGCAAGCGGTACGCCGGATGAGATCAAGAAGATCGAAGGGTCCGAAACGGGAGCCTATCTTTCGGGACGAAAGAAGATTGCGATCCCCACGAGCAGACGCCCCGGAAACGGAAGCTTCCTCTCTGTATATGGCGCGGCGCAGAACAATCTGAAAAGCGTTGACGTCAAGATCCCTCTCGGATGCTTTGTTTGCGTGACCGGTGTTTCGGGATCGGGAAAGTCTTCTCTTGTGAACGGTATTCTTTATCCCAAGCTTGCTTCCGAGCTGAACGGTGCCTATGCAACGGCAGGAAAGCACGATCGTATTGAGGGAATAGAAAATCTTGATAAGGTGATCGATATTGACCAGAGCCCCATCGGAAGAACGCCGCGTTCCAATCCCGCGACCTATACCGGCTTGTTTACAGACATTCGCGATCTGTTTGCGCAGACGGCGGATGCCAAGGCTCGCGGCTATAAATCCGGACGTTTCTCTTTTAACGTGAAGGGCGGTCGGTGTGAAGCCTGTGAGGGCGACGGCGTCAAGAAGATCGAGATGCACTTTCTTCCCGACGTTTACGTCAAATGCGACGTGTGCAAAGGGCGTCGCTACAACGCGGATACCCTTGAAGTAAAATATAAAGGAAAGAGCATCTACGAGGTTTTGGAAATGACCGTAGAGGAGGGTGTCACCTTCTTTGACGGTTTTCCCAAGATCCGCAAGCGTTTGCAGACACTGTACGACGTAGGACTTGGCTATATCAAGATCGGTCAATCGTCTACTACGCTTTCCGGCGGTGAGGCGCAGAGAGTGAAGCTTGCTACCGAGCTCTCCAAGCGCAGTACGGGCAAGACGATTTATATTCTCGATGAGCCGACGACGGGATTGCATACGGCTGACGTGGCAAATCTGATCAAGGTTCTTCAGAAACTGTGCGAGGCAGGGAATACTATCCTTGTGATCGAGCATAATCTGGATGTGATCAAAACAGCCGATTACGTTATCGATCTCGGATACGAGGGCGGAGACAAGGGCGGTCAGGTGATTGCCGTCGGTACGCCTGAGGAAATTGCCGAGGCGGAAGGATCTTATACCGGACTTTACTTGAAAAAGATTCTGCAAGCAAAAAAACAATAAGGAAAAAGGGCTGTTTGGCAGAACAGCCCTTTTGTTTGCTAAATTCATAAAATGTTAACAAAAACAAAGGCGTTTTCTCTTGACAAACACCTATAAAAGTGGTAAATTAATATCGTGGTTAGCACTTAAAACGAAAGAGTGCTAAATCGATTGAAAAACAACAGATGTGAATCTCAAAAGGAGGTATGCGGATGCCAAATGCAGAATTGAGCGAGCGCAAAAAGCTCATACTAAAAGCAATCGTTGAAGCGCATATTGCGGGTGGAGAGCCTGTGGGATCCAAGTCCCTGGTGGAAAATCGGCAGTTGAGCTGCTCGTCTGCTACCATCCGAAACGAGATGTCGGAGCTTGAAGAGCTTGGTTATCTGGAAAAGCCTCACACCTCCGCGGGAAGAGTGCCAAGTGAACTGGGTTATCGCTTCTACGTAGACACCTTGGTTCAGCATTATGCTATGACCGCGCACGAGGTTTCAGAGATCAATCAGATTCTGAAAGCAAAAATGAATGAATTGGATCAGGTATTGGAGGTGGCGTCAAAGCTCGCTTCCAATATGACCAACTACACCGGTTTCGCCGTTCGTCCCAAGCTGACCACACACAGAATCTCCAAGTTTGAGGCGATTGCGATCGACGAAAGTCGGATTCTGTTGGTAATGATAACGTCGGGTGGTTCTGTCAAGACCAGAAAGCTTTCGCTGGATTATACGGTTTCTCAGGATATACTGGATAAGACTAACCGCGTACTCAACGAAAATCTTGCCGGACTCGGAAACTACGAGATCACGCTTCCTATTCTGATGAATCTTGAAGATCAGATGGGCGAGGATGCCGCTTTGATCCGTCCTATCATCAAGGTTATTTACGACACGATGAGCGAGGTTGAAGACGGAGATCTTCGCATCAGCGGTCTGAACCGTCTTTTGCAATATCCCGAATTTTCCGACTCGGAGAAGTTTGGCGAGCTGCTTACGGCCATCGAGCAAAAGGAAGATATCCTGAATCTCATATCCAACCATTCGTCGGATGACGTAAACGTTATCATCGGATCTGAAAGTGCGGTCAACGTGATGAACAATTCCTCGGTGATCTACAAGCCGATCCAGAAAAACGGTCATACCATTGGCGCTATCGGCGTTATCGGTCCCTTGAGAATGGATTATGCCAAGGTTCTGGCTACGGTTGAGGAGCTTGGCGAAAACATCGCCAATATCATCGACGATGGACACAAAAAACTTCCGGAAGGAGCAAATTATGCAGGAAAACAAGAGCAATGACGCGGTAATTGAGGAAGAAGTCCCTGCCGCGAAAGCAGAAGAAAAGAGCACAAAGTCCCAAACGGACAAGAAAAAAATAAAGAAGCTTGAAGAAGAACTGGCGGCGGCTACCGCCCGTGCAGATGAGATCAACGAAAAGTATATGCGAATGCTCGCCGAGTACGACAACTTCCGTAAGCGCTCTGCCAAGGAGCGTGAACGCGTCTACGCCGATGCGGTTTCGGATACACTGACTTCGATTCTCCCTGTTCTTGACAATC
>JAZLBM010000292.1:0-3884 GCA_045613705.1 Eubacteriales bacterium
TCCTTGCAGAACGTGACCGAATGGCAGTATGGCTTGGCATCCGTCTCCCCCCGTTGGAACGTGTCGGGCACCTATATGCAGGTGCTTCCCCGCCTTGTTTCGGTTGACGATGACGGTGTGGAGCGTGAGTTTTTGGCAGAAGCTTATGCCGATCCCTACGAAGCTCTTTCCACCCTTTTCCTCAAGGGTTATCAATGGCCCTTTGACGCGAAAAAGGCAGCAAGTGGCTCCTCGGCTATCGACCTTTTAGTCAATGCAGAGCGGGCGGAGGGACGACGCGTCTTCCTTGACTATACGAAAAACCCCTTCGGTCTTGCTGAAATTGATTTCAACAAGCTCTCCGAAGAGGCTTTCACCTATCTCGAAAAGGCGGAGGCTTGCTTCGGCACGCCCATTGAACGCCTTATGAAAATGAATGCCCCCGCCGTGGCGCTCTACCGCGATAAGGGCGTGGATCTTGCGAAAGAATCTCTTGAGATCGCCCTTTCTGCCCAGCATCAGAACGGCGGCGTTGCCGTGGACTGCCATTGGCAGACGAGCGTCGCGGGACTTTACGCCATCGGCGAATGTGCGGGCACTCACGGCGTCACCCGTCCCGGTGGAAGTGCCTTGAATGCCGGTCAGGTGGGTGCGCTCCGCGCGGCAGAATCCATCATCGCCGCAAAGCGCACTTGTCTTGACGATGAGACGTTTTACCGACTGGCTTGCGACGGTCTTGGCAAAAATCAACACTATGCGCGCATAGACGCCACCAAGGACGTCACGCCTGCGTTGCAAGAAGCACGAGCCGAAATGTCCCGATGCGCCGCCGCCCTCCGCAACGTGGGAGAAATGCGGAAGCATCTTGAAAAGGTGCGCCACACCCTTGCGCGCTTTGACGAGTTGTTCACCCCCGTGGCGCCGAGAGAAGAACTTCATCTGTACCGCCTGCGCGACGTGCTTACGGTACAATACGTGACCCTTTCGGCTATGCTTGACTATTGCGATACGGTCGGTGCATCCCGTGGCTCCGCGCTTTACGTGCGAGAGGACGGAAGCCGCCTTCCCGTGGCAAACGGCAACACACTTTGCGGTGATCGCATTCAGATGGTTCGCATGGAAAACGGCGAATGCCGCATCACGTGGCGTCCCGTTCGTCCCATTCCCGATGCCGATGATTGCTTTGAATCGGTTTGGCGAGAATTCCGCGAGCGTGCGGAGAAATAGGAGGTCAATATGTTCCAGGCAGGACTTGTTTCCATATCCTTCCGCTCCCTTTCCCCCGAGGAGATCGTGGCGCTTTGCCGCGAGGCGGGACTTGCCGCCATTGAGTGGGGCAGTGACGTGCACGCGCCCTATAACGATATCGAAAAGCTGAATCGCATCGTGGCGCTTCAGAAGGAAAGCGGCATTGCTTGCTCCTCCTACGGCACTTATTTTAAGCTGGGCGTTCACGATACGGCAGAGCTTCACAGCTACATTGCCGCCGCAAAGCTTCTCGGCACCGATATTCTCCGCCTCTGGTGCGGTGACAAGAACTATGAGGATCTTGATGCCGACGGTCGAGCACACTTGCTAAACGAGACAAAAAAAGCCGCCGCCATTGCGGAGGCATCGGGCGTGACCCTGTGTATGGAATGCCATAACAACACCTTCACCAACTGTCTTGAGGGCGCACTTGTTCTTATGAGCGAGGTAAATTCCCCCGCCTTCCGCATGTATTGGCAACCCAATCAGTTCCGCACCGACGAGGTGAATTTTGAGTACGCGCGGCAGATCGCGCCTTACGTTAAGCACATCCACGTCTTCCAGTGGCGGGAAAAGGACAAATTCCCCTTGGCCGACGGCGTGGCGCTTTGGGAGAAATATCTCTCCTACTTTGACGGCTCCCAGTCGCTTCTTCTGGAATTTATGCCCGACAACAAGCCCGAGACACTCAAAACGGAAGCCGATACCCTTCACCGATTGATCAAAGGAGTAACTGCAAAATGAGATCTGTTTTTCTTGGCAGTACCAAGCATATTCCCATCGTGTACGACGCGGACACGCTTACCTATCTGCGCGAGGCCGCAGGACTTTGCGACACGATCTTCTCAAAAAAAGACGTTCTTGAGAATCACGAACAATTCGCCGAGACCGAATTTATTTTCTCCACCTGGGGAATGCCCTCCTTTACCGAGGAGGAGATCAAGGCTTGCTTCCCTCGCCTCCGCGCCATTTTTTACGCGGCGGGAACGGTGCAGAGCTTTGCCCGTCCCTTCCTCGCTTGCGGCGTTCACGTGTTCAGCGCCTGGGCGGCCAACGCCGTGCCCGTTGCCGAATACACCTTGGCGGAGATCCTTCTTGCGGGCAAGGGCTTTTACAGCAACAGTCATCTGATGTCCCAAGGAAAGGTCAAGGAGGCGCAAGCCATCCGCGAGGTTTTCCCGGGAAATTATCGCAAAAAGATTGGCCTTATCGGCGTGGGGATGATCGGCTCCCTTGTGGCAAAGCATCTTCAGCAATTTGATTTGGAAGTGATGGCCTTTGACCCCTTCCTTTCCGAAGAACGCGCCAAAGCCCTCGGTGTTAAGCTCTGCTCTCTTGACGAGTTGTTTTCCTCCTGTACGGTGGTATCCAATCACCTTGCCAACAATGCCGAGACGCAGAAAATGCTGAATTACAGTCATTTCTCAAAAATGCTTCCTTACGCCACTTTCCTCAACACAGGACGCGGCGCGCAGGTGGTGGAGGAGGATCTTGCGAAAGCGCTTTCTGAGCGTCCCGACCTTACGGCGGTGCTGGACGTTACCTTCCCCGAACCCCCCGTGGAGGGTCATCCCTTCTACACCCTCCCCAACTGCTTCCTCACCTCCCACATTGCGGGAAGCCTTGGCCCCGAGACCTGCCGAATGGCGGCCTATATGGTGCGCGAGTTCGACCGCTTCACGTCTGGCGAGCCCTGCGAATACGAAGTAACCCTCAAAATGCTTGAAACAATGGCATAAAGAAAAGCCACGAGGCAGAGCCTCGTGGCTTGTTTTTTACAAGTTTGTGAGAAGCGCTTCGGCTTTCTCAAGGGAGTCGGTTTTAACGACCATCTGTGCTTTGCCCTCAAGCTGCTTGCTGAAGGCGTACATATACTCAACGGAAACACCGTTCTCGGTAAAGAGATCAAGAATTCCCGTAAGCGCACCGGGGGTATCGTCAATGGCAACCGCCAGCACGTCGGAGCATTTGGAAATAATACCCGCCTCGCGGAGCACCGCCTGCGCCACGTCTACCTTGTCAGCAATCAGACGAAGAATACCGAAGTTGGTGGTGTCCGCCAGGGACAGCGCGCTCAGATTTACGTTGTGCTCGCCAAGAAGTTTGATAATAGCCGACAGTCTGCCGGGCTTATTTTCAACGAAGATAGAAAGCTGTTTTACAAGCATAGTGGTTCCTCCTTACGAAAGCTTACGTTTATCGATCACGCGCTTGGCCTTGCCTTCGCTTCTTGTGATCGACTTGGGGTTGACCAGATGCACCTTGGCACCGATGCCAAGGGTGGAACGAAGCTGCTCGGTCAGACTCTTCTCTATCTTTTCGATAGACTTTACGTCGTCGGCAAACAGATGCTCGCTCATTTCTACCATAACGTCGAAGGTGTCGTTATTGTTGACACGGTCAACGACGATCTGATAGTTGGGGGTAATGCCCGCCGCCTCACCGAACTTGATGAGAACCTCCTCAATCTGGGACGGGAAGACGTTAACGCCGCGGATGATCAGCATATCGTCGCTTCTGCCCGTGGGCTTTGCCATACGGATATGGGTTCTGCCGCACTTACAGGGCTCGGCATTGAGAGAGCAGATATCGCGGGTGCGGTAACGGATGAGGGGGAAGCCTTCCTTGGTGATGGTGGTGAACACAAGCTCACCCTT
>JAZLBM010000293.1:0-5605 GCA_045613705.1 Eubacteriales bacterium
CGAGGCTTGATCTTCTTTGCCACGATTCGGGTGAGGGGAACGCTACCGAGGATCTCGGTGACGATGTCGTCGATGGATCCAAGGGCGGCAACCGCCTCTTCCTCGGAGAGCCCCTCCTCCATACGGTCGTCGATGGCCTCCAGATAAAAATTCATACAATCCTCCCACTCCTCAAGAGGCAAGCCGTTCAGCCTTTGTGAGAGGGTGAGGATAAATTTCGTCTTATTCATAGGTGTCCTCCTCTGCGACTACGAAGCGATAGATGGAAACGATCTCCTTCCATTCTTCCTTGAATTCCTCAAGGCGGCGGAGACCCACGTCGGTGATCTGATAGTACTTTCTAAGGCGGCCGTTGTGCTCCGCCGAACGAACCGTCAGCATCCGTGCCGTTTCCAGGCGCTTAAGAATGGTATACAGTGTCGATTCCGACATTTCAAGATACGGCTTCATATCCTTGATGATCTTGTAGCCGTAGGATTCGGTGTTTTTGATGGCGGCAAGGACCGATACGTCCAAAAGCCCCCGTTTCATTTGCATATCCATATGATACCTCCTGTAACACAATACATCATAACACGAAGTATTGACGGTGTCAAGTGGATTGAAGGATTTTGTTGCTCAAATTTTGATTTGTCGGTGGGTCTTTTAAAGGCTTCTCCAAGATGGAGAAGCTGTCGCGGAACGCGACTGATGAGGGTGCGAAGTCTTATGGAATGCGGAATAGGCGCACACTCATCCGTCGGCTACGCCGCCACCTTCTCTATCATAGAGAAGGCTTACGAAGCAACTGCGAACACACCGATAAACATCAATTTGCAAAAGAAAACAGGACGCCGAGGCGTCCTGTTTGGGTTATGCGAGGAGAATGAGGATTCCTTCCACGGCGAGGGCGGTGAGGCAAGAGACCACGGCAACGGCGGTGAGTCCCTTTCCGCGGTAGGCAAAGATACCACCGACGACAAGACCTGCAAGACCCGAGATCACGTTGCCCGTGGCATAGATGGCGGCGGGCAGGGTCATAGCGGCAAGCACCGCAAAGGGGATGTAATAGAGGAAGGAACGGGCGTACCGATTGGTGATCTTGCGCTTGAGGAGTGCGAAGGGGAGGGCGCGGATGAGGTAGGTAGATCCTGAGAGGATCGCGAGATAAATGAAAAAGTCTTTCATTCCGCCACCTCCTTTTCGTCATCGGCAAGGGGGAAGAGGAAGGCGCCTGCAAGAGCCGCGGCAATGGCCGAGATGCTGATAGCAATGCCCGAGGGAACGGACTTGAGGAAGGGAAGATAGTAGAAGCCCGAATGAATGACCGCCGCCACGGCGACCACGGCAAGCACCGCGCGGGATTTGCGGGCAGGGGGCACCACGATGGCGAGAAACATGCCGTAGATAGCAAGGCAAAGAGCGTTCATTACTACCTCGGGAAGCACGTTCCCCACGAGCGCACCCGCAAGTGTTCCACCCGACCAGCCAAGGTAGGGAATCACCGAAAGACCGAGGAAAAACGTGGGGTCTACCGAATCCTCCGCCGATGCCACGGCGAAGATCTCGTCGGTCATAAAGAATCCGAGAAGCCAGCGGCGCAGACCGCTGAAGCGAGCGT
Organism: Eubacteriales bacterium; assembly: GCA_045613705.1. Lineage (GTDB taxonomy): Bacteria > Bacillota > Clostridia > Oscillospirales > CAG-272 > RGIG8775. The sequence goes on from JAZLBM010000293.1 coordinate 1,601, forward strand.
TTACCTTTTGGGAGAGGGAGACCGACATAAAGGCGTAGCGCAGATTGATGGTAAGCTGAGAGATCAGCATGGCAAGATACTGCCCCGGCACGAGCATGGAGTGGATGCCCGCAAGCTGTCCCGCAGAGGTGACGGTGAGCATGGAAATGACCACCGCTTGCCACCAGGAAAAGCCATACGAAATGGCCATAATGCCGAAGGTGAAGGATACCGAAAGGTATCCGAGTCCAATGGGGACACCGGCACGAAGCCCCCGCAAAAAGAGTTTCATTTGTATCTTCCTGTTCTGAAAAAATGATAGCCCAATTATAGCACAAAACGAGAGGCTTTGCAACATAAAATAAAGAAAACAATTGAAGTATTTATAAGAGTCTGTTATAATGAATGCGCCAATCAATTGAGAAAATGAAAGAGGACGGTCACCGAATCGATTCGGCGGTGAGGAGAGAAAACAAATTTTTGAAATCAACACATTCCGTGAATCTTGTTGTTCCGTTTTTCCGTGGCGATTGTTATAATAAAGCCACAATAAACAAATCGAAAAGGAGAAACAGAATGAACACAGACAAGATTTATGCGGAGTCTATCGCAAAGGAGTATGCTCCCAAGGACAAATCGAAGATCATAGCGCTTCGCAAGCTGGACGCGAAGGCCAAGCTTCCCGCAACCATTTTCACGTATACCTTCGGTATTATTTCCTCTTTGGTATTTGGTACGGGAATGTGCCTTGCCATGCAAGTCATCGGTAACAATATGATGCTTGGTATTATCGTCGGCATCATTGGTATGCTGGGCTGCGGTGTAAACTATCCTATTTACACCAAAATGCTTGAAAAGGGAAAAAAGAAGTATGCCTATGAGATCGTTGAGCTTGCACGCGAGATCAGCGAAGGAAAATAAGCATTAACACGGAGGGCGGTCATATGAACAAAAATGAAAGTAAATACTTTAATACGGCTATCAAAATGGACGAAGCCCTCATTACGCTGCTTGAAAAGAAGGATTTTGAATATATTACCATTAAGGAGATATGCGATACGGCAGGGGTAAACCGCTCCACGTTCTATCTGCATTACGAGAACACCTCTGATTTGTTGAAGGAAACCACGCGCTATATCGTTGACAAGCATCTTGCATACTACGCGGTCGATAAACAGCGCATTGCTTTGCGATTTGAAACCTGTAAGCGTGAGGATCTTTTGTTTATCTCCGACGAGTATCTGACACCTTATCTGACATTTATCAAGGAAAATCAGCGTTTATTTAAGGTGTCGATCAAGCAGTTTCATTCAATGCATATGGATGAAGTGTATGGCCAAATGTTTGAGCATATCTTCAGCCCGATCCTTGCGCGCTTTTGCATTCCCGAGGCGATGCGGAGCTACGTAATGAAGTTCTATCTGACGGGGGTGTTTTCTATTGTCATGGAGTGGCTGAACAATAACTGCTCCGATGATATCAAAACCATAACCAAGATCATTACCGATTGCGTGATGGGGGAGAGAAACATCAATGGATCGAACGCTTAAGATCGCTCTTATCAGTTTGGCGGCCAATACTGCCGTTGCCGCTTACTATCTTATTTGGGGAAGTGTAACTCGCTCATGGTGGCTTTTAACGCTTAGCTCTTATTATCTGGTGCTGAGCCTCGTCCGTTTCGTTGTGCTGCGAGCTCCTGAAAAAGAAGGCTTTATTACAAGGTTTACGGGATGGATGCTGGTGATATTATCTGTTCCTCTTGTCGGAACGGTTATACTATCGGTCGTTCGGGACAGGGGACACCGCTTTCACATGATAGTAATGATCGCAATGGCAGCGTATGCTTTTACCAAGATCACGCTCGCAACGCTCAATCTGATCAAGGCACGTGGCAGTATGTCCGCCCCCCTCATAACGTTGCGAAACATCTCTTTTGCCGATGCCTTTGTTTCCATATTCGCACTGCAACGCTCGATGCTCGTATCGTTTGAGGGGATGCGCGAGTGGGAGATCGTGATCATGAACGCCGTGCTTGGCTCTGCCGTATGCGTGGTGGTTCTTCTGCTCGGGATCAATCTTTTGCGTAACAAAAGGATTGAATAAACACAAATGGTGATTTTTAGAAAAACAACGGCAGGAATGCTAACATTCCTGCCGTTGTTTATTATTCCCACTCAATGGTTCCCGTGGGCTTGGGGGTGATATCGTAGAGAACTCTGTTGATGCCCTCGACCTCGGAGGTGATGCGGTTGCAGATCTTGTGAAGCACCGCGTAGGGGATCTCCTCGATGGTGGCGGTCATCGCGTCCTTGGTGTTGACGGCGCGGAGGATCGCGGGCCATCCCTCGTAGCGGCTGTCGTCCTTAACGCCTACGCTCTTGATGTCGGGAATGACAACGAAGTACTGCCATACCTTCTCAGCAAGACCGTTCTTGTCGAACTCGTCGCGGAGAATGGCGTCTGCCTCGCGAAGGGCGTTCAGACGATCGCGGGTGATGGCACCAAGGCAACGAACGCCGAGACCGGGGCCGGGGAAGGGCTGACGGTATACCATCGCGTGGGGAAGACCCAAAGCCTCGCCCACAACGCGAACTTCATCTTTATACAGGAGCTTGAGAGGCTCAACCAGCTCAAACTTCAGATCCTCAGGCAGACCGCCCACGTTGTGGTGGGACTTAACGGCCTTCTTGCCCTCAGCCTGCTTGATGCTCTCAAGAATGTCGGGGTAGATGGTGCCCTGACCGAGGAACTCTACGTCCTCAAGCTTGCGCGCCTCATCTGCGAAAACCTCGATGAACTCTTTACCGATGATCTTTCTCTTGGACTCGGGATCGGAAACGCCCGCAAGAAGATCAAGGAAACGGTCGGTAGCATCGATATAGATCAGATTTGCCTCAAGAGCGCTGCCGAACATATCGATAACCGCTTCGCTCTCGCCCTTGCGCATCAGACCGTGGTTTACGTGAACGCAGACCAGCTGCTTTCCGATGGCCTTGATGAGAAGTGCGGCAACGACGGAGGAGTCTACACCGCCCGAGAGGGCAAGCAGAACCTTCTTATCGCCTACCTGACGGCGAACCTCTTCCACCTGCTCGGCGATAAAGGCGTCGGCAAGTGCTTTTGTTGTGATACGTTCCATAGTTTCGGGGCGTACGTTATTAGACATAGAAACTTCCTCCAAAAGAAAATTTGATGATCGGCAAATGAAATTACAATTATTATGACAAATATTATACCAAAAAAACGGAAGGATGACAAGTATTTTTTTGCTTTTTTTTTGCGTTTTTTGCGTGGGATTTTTTGTAGAAAATCACCGAAGCGGGTCAAAGGCTTCAATTTGGCGGTAAATTCATCGGTTTCGGTTGACATTCGCGCGTATATAAAGTATAATAATATCGTTAAAATTTACTGTAAAGGGGAAAACTTATGGAAATCAAGAAGGCATACGAGCTGTGGAAAGAAAAGGTGGCAGACAACGCCGAGCTTTCCGCCGATCTTTCGGGCATCTCCGAGGAGGAGATCTTCGATCGCTTCTACTGTGAGCTGGAATTTGGAACGGCAGGTCTTCGCGGCGTTCTCGGCGCGGGTACCAACCGTATGAATATCTACACCGTGGCGCGCGCGTCCGCGGGTATCGCGGCATACTTGCTTTCGGGCGGCGACAAGAAGAGAAGGTCGGTGGCTATTGCCTACGACAGCCGTAACAACTCCGAGCTGTTTGCCAAAACCGCGGCGGCCGTTTACGCCGGTGCGGGCATCAAGGTGTTCCTCTATCCCTATCTCATGCCTACGCCCGCTCTTTCCTACGCGGTGCGCAATCTTGGCTGTGACGCGGGCGTTGTTATCACCGCAAGCCACAATCCCGCCAAGTACAACGGATACAAGGCATACGGTCCCGACGGCTGTCAGATCACCGAGGAGGCGGCTGACAAGATCCTTGCGGAGATCGCAAGGGTGTCTTATTTCGCTCCCATCGCCGATTTTGACGCGCTCCTTTCTGCGGGCGACATCGAATATATCAGTGAC
>JAZLBM010000294.1:0-3918 GCA_045613705.1 Eubacteriales bacterium
TATCCACCGCGGATACCTACGACCTCAACGCCCTCCTCGATCGCCTTTCTCGTGATTGCGCGAATACAAGGGTTCATACCGGGGGCGTCGCCGCCGGAGGTAAGAACGCCGATTTTTCTGAACTTCTTCATATCTTCATATCCTTTCGGGAATCGTTTTTGTCATTCAAATGACTATTGTAATACAAACGAAGAAAAAAATCAAGTGTTTTTCGTGTTTTTCTTCATAAACGTCTCTTTTTTCAAGAAACATCGTCCTTTTTCGTGCGGAAGACCAAAAATTTGCTGAGCAGATAGTTGACCACGATGACCACCACAGCGGCGGCGATCTTACTCCAAAGATCGGCACTAAAGGTTATCACGAAGGGCAAAAAGCCAAAGTTACTCTCAAAAGCAACGTAGCCCACCGCCGAAAGCGCAAGCACCGTGCCGAAGGTCACGGCAGAGTCCACGCCAAGGGAAAACAGACGGGCGGCAAAAAATCCGCCGAGGCGCGGTCCCTCGTTCCCTTCTTCGACGCGGAATACGTACCTCTTGTTGGTCACGTAGGCAAAAAGCACCGCAAGCACCCATTGCACCACCTGTGCCACGGCACGGACGGCGTGATAGGCAGGTGCCTCGGGCGACACGTCAAATAACCGCTCTGCCGCCCACAGCATCAAAAAGTAGGTGCCCATCCCCACAAGGGTGGTCAGCACGCCAAACACAAGATACAGAATGATCTCTCTGTATTTTTCCCAAAGTTTTTTCATACATTCTTCTTTCTATTTGAAGGTAAGCTTTGAAACATACTCGTTTTTATCAAGCAAGGAGGATTTTGCGGTGACCTTTTCGTCCCCGATATATACGTTTTCAAAGGTAACACCCTTGATGGTGTGCTTTCTGTCAAGCCCCGTCAAGTATATCCTGACCACCTGCCCTGCCTTCGGGGTAAAGTAGATATCGCGGAAGGTGAAATTCTCGATCGACGTTCCGTAATAGCCGCCGTCCTCAACGTAGCGGATACGGATCAGATCGGACTGGGTAAACTCCACGTTGAAGCGCTCCAGAGTCACGTTGCGAAGAACGCACGTGCCGCCGCACATCACGCTGAAGGCACCCGTCCAGTTGATGGAATGCACCTCAAGGATCTCAATGTCGTGGAAATAAATATTTTCGATCACGTCGGGATCGGAGGGATTGTTGCCGCCGTGATTACCCATATTGATGGCGTGGGCATTGTCCGCCCAAAGCACGCAATCATATATCTCATAATTGCGGGAATCTCCCTTGTTGCTCCAACGGGAGCCGTAGATCGCGATACAGTCGTCGTTGTTACGGAAGAAGCTGTTCCTGATGACCACGTCAGAGGTAGACATAGCGTCAAAGCCGTCCGACCATTGGGAGGCGGAAATGCACTTGAAGTTGTCTACCGTAAGCCCCACGGTGTTGCCCGCGTAGATGGAATAGGCCTGCGCATTCCGCACGATCACGCCTTCCACAAGAACGTTCCTGCTGTTCTCCACGCGAACGCCCGCAGGATACGGCTTCGCCTCGGAGGCGCGGATGTTACTGGCGCGATTCCACTGATAATGATCTATCACACCGCGGCCTTGCACAGAGGAATTCTCACAATCGTTAAAGTGAACCATAGCCTGCACCACGGCACCGCCGGAAAGGTACAACGTCTTGCCCGAAGGCACGTGAAGCACGGGGGTATAGACCGTCACGCCGTTCGAGGTGCTCTTACTATACGTGATCAGGTCGCAGTTCTCGCCGGTATACAGTCCCGACTCCAGATAGATCACGTTGGGATCGTTTTTATCGACCGTCTCAATGGGATTGGCGAAGATCTGAAGGTTCTCATAAATATTGCCGCCCACCTCAAAGGACAGCTGACAGGCCTTATAAATGGTGATCACGGTGGAATCACCGCTCGTCTTCGGCTTGCTTCTGCCCGTGGGACGAACCTCGACCGCGCCGCCGGCACGGGGCGTCACGCGCAAAAGCGCCTGCCCCTCCACGTCAAAATTGACGAAATAGGTGGTGTGAAGGTCGTATATATTGGAGAACACCTGCACCGCCACACGAGCCGTCCACACGTCAATGGGATACCAATTCTCGCCGTCAAGCGAAAGCTCCACGCGGAATGCGCCGCCGAGGAAGCTGTCGTCGGGTGCTTTATACAGAACGGCACGGGAGCCGCTTGCCTTATCGTACAGTCGCAGAACCGCGCCGTTTTCCTCAAACATCTCTGCAGGCTCCTCATAAGGAGGCTCGGTCTCGGTCTCGGTCTCGGATTCACTCTCGATCACCGTTTCCGTCTCGGTTTTAACCTCGGTCTCGGGTTTAACCTCGGTCTCGGTCTTTTCCTCAGCCTCGGTTTCGGGTTCGGTCTCCACAACCGTTTCCCCTTCGGCCTCAAGGCTACCTTCCACCGCCGCCTCGCCGCAACCGACGAGCAGGCAAAGAAGCAAGACCCAGACCGTAAGGATGATTCCTATATTCCGTTTCATATCAAAGCACCTCCCTCATCTTGCGCGCAAGATCCAGCAGACTCTCGCAGGTATTGCGCGACGGATCCTCAAGCACCGCCTCAAGGAGCTTTTCCAGCACCGTGCCGATCTCGCGACCGCCGAAGCCAAGCTCCATCAGCATTCTGCCATTGACGGCAAGAGCAGACACGGAAAGGCAATCGCCTCTATGAAGAATGCTCTCCACCGCCGCCACCGCCTGCGCATCGGTACCGCGGGGGAGGCTGAAGAAATCGCCCACCGAAAGAAGGGGGACAAGATCCTCACTATACTGCCCTGCCGCCGCAACCAAGCGACGGACACGCGCCTCGGAGAAGCTTGAAAAATCAAAATCGCGAAGCGAAAGCAATCCACGAATACGGGAGGATTGCTTGCCCGACAGGCGCAGATAGCGCATCAGCCCCTCACCGCGGTCGGGACAGCTTCTGAGGAAGTACGCGAAGCGCACCTCAAAAACGGGGGGAAGGTTGCCAAGGGCGGCAAATCCAAAGGTGGGAACGCCCCAATCGGGAGCAATGGCGTCAAAAATTCCGTTGTCTATCATCAAGGACAGCGCAGACGCGGCCTCCTTGCCCTCAAAGAGACCCACAAGCTCCGCCGTCACACGCTCGGCAGAGATCCGAGAAAGTCCGTCGCGACAGGTCACCGCCGCGTCAAGGGTATCGCCGTCAATATCAAAGCCGAGCTTCGCCATAAAGCGAAAAGCGCGAAGAATGCGCAGGGCATCCTCGGAAAACCGTTTTTCCGCGTTGCCGACGGCACGGATCAGTCCGTCCGAAAGATCCTCGCGACCGCCGTACAGATCCACAAGCCCGTGCGCCTCGTTGTACGCCATGGCGTTCACGGTGAAATCGCGACGGGCAAGATCCTCCTCGATGCACCGCGTAAAAGTCACGCCCGTAGGATGGCGGGCGTCAAGATAGTCGCCGTCAATACGGAAGGTGGTGACTTCAATGGGCTCGTGATCTACAAGCACCGTCACGGTGCCGTGCTGAAGTCCCGTTTTGATCACGGAAAGGTCAGCAAAAACCGCCGCCGTCTCCTCGGGAAGCGCCGAGGTGGCAACGTCCCAATCGTGAGCCTCGCGCCCAAGAAGCATATCGCGAAGCGCGCCGCCCACCACGTAGGCGTCATATCCTGCGCCCAGCAGTCGATCCAAAACCATAGATACCGCCTTTGGCATATTGGGCCTTTCCATAACGATTCTCCTTTTTGAATGATAAATTGATGTTTATCGGTGTGTTTGAACTTTTTAAGCCTTCCCTAAGATAGGGAAGGTGGCGCCGCAGGCGACGGATGAGTGTGCGCCAATTCCGCGTGCCATAAGCCTTCGCACCCTCATCACCCGCTACGCGGGAGCTTCTCCATCTTGGAGAAGCCTTTAAAATCTCGCCGTGAAGACACCG
>JAZLBM010000295.1:0-1726 GCA_045613705.1 Eubacteriales bacterium
AAGGCCTCCCTCCGAGAGGGAGGTGGCACACGGAGTGTGACGGAAGGAGCCTGCGAGATGAGCGATTAGCACTCGCCATATCAAGGCGCAAAAAATTTTGTTGCGCGGGCTCCTCCACCCGCTTCGCGGGAGCCCCCTCCCGGAGGGAGCCTGGCAGAGCAACTGCGAACACACCGCTAAACCTCAATTTTCCACACAAAAAAAGACCCGCTTTCGCGGGTCTTTTGGTTTTATTCGGTTGTTTTTTAGTCCTTGTAAATGGGGAACTTCTCGCAGAGGGCGGAGACGCCGGCGAGGATCTTCTCGCGGCTGTTCTCAAAATCAAATACGCAATCTGCGATCCAGCCCGCGATGAGCTTCATCTCCTCGGCACCAAAGCCACGGGAGGTGACGGCGGGGGTTCCAAGACGAACACCGCTGGTTACGAAGGGGCTCTCGGGGTCGCCGGGCACCGTGTTCTTATTGGCGGTGATGCGAACCTCGTCAAGTCTGTGCTCAAGCTCCTTACCGGTAATACCGGTTCCGCGAAGGTCAAGCAGCATCAGGTGGTTGTCCGTGCCGCCGGAAACGAGGTTGAGACCGCGAGCTACGAGCTCGGAAGCAAGCACCTGTGCGTTCTCGGCGATCTTCTTCTGGTACTCGGTGAAGGCGGGGGTAAGCGCCTCGCCGAAGGCAACGGCCTTAGCGGCGATGATGTGCATAAGGGGGCCACCCTGGGTGCCGGGGAACACCGCCTTGTCAATGGCCTTGGCATACTGCTCACGGCAGAGGATCAGACCGCCACGGGGACCGCGGAGCGTCTTGTGGGTGGTGGTGGTAACCACGTCGGCATAGGGAACGGGAGAGGGATGCACGCCTGCGGCAACGAGACCCGCGATGTGCGCCATGTCTACCATCAGATATGCACCGACCTCGTCGGCGATCTCGCGGAACTTGGCGAAATCGATGGTGCGGGAGTAGGCACTTGCGCCTGCCAGGATCAGGTTGGGCTTGCACTCGAGAGCCGCCGCGCGAACCTTGTCGTAGTCGATGCGGCCGGTGTCGTCGGCCACGCCGTAGGGAACGATGTTGAAATACTTACCCGAAATGTTGACGGGAGATCCGTGAGACAGATGTCCGCCGTGGGCGAGATTCATGGAAAGCACCGTGTCGCCGGGATTCAGAAGGGCGAAGAAAACGGCAAGATTTGCATTTGCGCCGCTGTGAGGCTGCACGTTTGCGTGCTCGGCACCGAACAGCTTCTTGGCGCGGTCACGGGCGATGTCCTCCACCACGTCCACACACATACAACCGCCGTAATAGCGCTTGCCGGGATAACCCTCGGCATACTTGTTGGTCAGAACGCTTCCCGCGGCAAGCAGAACCGCCTTGGAAACGATGTTTTCGGAGGCGATGAGCTCGATGTTGCCCTGCTGGCGGGCCAGCTCGGCGTTACAAGCCTCAAAAACCTCTTTGTCGAATGCTTCAAGCTGATTGAAGAACATAAAAATCTCCTTTCGGGTGAGAAATCACAATTCATATTATATTGTACCACATTCCGTCCCAAAATGCAAGAGGCGACGGAAAAAGTTTCAAAATGGGGAAGGGGAGAGAAAGGGGGGAGAAAGGGGGGGAATTGAAAATGGAAAATTGAAAATTGAAAATGATAAATTGATGTTTATCGGTGTTTTAAAGCCTTCCCTAAGATAGGGAAGGTAGGCGCCGCAGCCGACGGATGAGTGTGCGC
>JAZLBM010000296.1:0-1619 GCA_045613705.1 Eubacteriales bacterium
CAAATTTTGATTTATAGGTGTGTTAGCACTCGCGTCGAAAGCCTTCCCTATGATAGGGAAGGTGTCGCGGAACGCGACGGATGAGTGTGCGCCGATTGCAGTTGTGATAAGGCTTCGCACCCTCATCAGGCGCTTCGCGCCCGCTTCCCCATCTTGGGGAAGCCTTTGGTTCGGCGTGTTCATACTGCGCCGATAAACATCAATTTTCCCATTAAAGAAAGGTACTATATGCTTCGTTTACTTGATCTTCAAAAGCAATTGATCCTCACGCACCTGGGTGAGGGTGACGTTGCCGTGGACTTCACCATGGGCAACGGATACGATACCGAATTTCTCTGCCGCACGGTGGGCGAGGGCGGCCGCGTGTACGCCTTCGACATTCAGGAGCAAGCGGTGGCATCCACCACGGCGCGCCTTGCTGAGGTAGAATGCCCCAAATGCTACACCCTCATTCACGATTCCCATCACAACGCAAAAAATTACGTAACGGGTCCCATCAAGGCAGGAATGTTCAACCTCGGCTATCTGCCGGGCGGCGACAAGAGCATCACCACCATGCGAGAGACCACTATGCCCGCCATTGAGGCGGCTATCGAGCTTCTCGGTCCCAAGTCCATCCTCTCCGTGGCGATCTACCCCGGTCACGAGGAAGGCGACGCCGAGGGCAAAATGGTCAGCGAATACCTCTCTACCCTTGACCGCTTCCGCTACAGCGTGGCACAGATCAAGATCATCAACTCCCCCACCTCCCCTTATTTTATGGTGGTGGAGACCAAGTAAGGGAGACATATGGATATTTTTCGCAAATACAAGCTTTTACTCCCCCTCATTATCTGCACGCTGATCACGCTGGGTATGACGATCTATCTCCTCAGTATGGGCGGCGACCGCCCCGTCGAGACCGACACCGAAACCGAAAGCGAGACGGAACGCGAGACCGAGGAGGAAACACCGAAAATGGAAAATCCCATTTTCTCCACCGACCTTTCGGCATACGAGTCCTATATGGATGCGCCGTCGGGAAGCTTTCTGCTTCTTGTCAATAAACAAAACGCGCTGGCAAGCGATTACGTGCCCGCCGACCGCATTTCCGTCAAGAACACCACAAAGGACATCACCCTTGTGCGCACGGCGGAAATGGCGCTGGAGGCGATGTTCATTGAGATGCGCGCCGCCGGCTACGCCAACGTATTCGTCACCTCGGCTTACCGCTCCTACTCCTATCAGAACAGCCTTTTCAACACCTATATCGGCAACGAGATGGCGGCCGATCCCTCTCTCTCCGAGGCCGAGGCGCGGGAGAAGGTGCTCCGTTATTCTGCTGCCCCCGGTACAAGTGAGCATCAAACGGGACTATGCGTCGACCTGATGGTAAACGGTATGCGGGAGCTTGACGAGAGCTTCGCCGACTATCCTGTCTACGATTGGCTTCTTGAAAACGCGTGGAAGTTCGGCTTTATACTCCGCTTCCCCGAGGACAAGACCAATATCACAGGCTACGATTTCGAGCCGTGGCACTACCGCTTCGTCGGTCGCTACGACGCCTATATGATCCACTCCCAAGGTCTTTGCCTTGAGGAATATATCGAGCAGATAAATTGATGTTTAACGGTGATTTA
>JAZLBM010000297.1:0-9930 GCA_045613705.1 Eubacteriales bacterium
CGATGCCACCGGAAGCGCAGGCCACCTGATCCATAAGCCCGCAAGGCTTGCCGAAGAACTGATTCTCGGCGTACTGTGCAAGCATCGCGATCTCCACGTTGTCAACGGCGCCGTCGTTGTAAAGATGATTGAGAATGTTTCCGATCATATCCTCAAAGGCGGCAGAGGAGGAAAGTCCCGAGCCCTTCAGGACGCTGGAAGTGGTGTAAGCGCAGAAGCCGCCCACCTTGTGTCCGTTCTTGGTGAAGCCCGCGCACATACCTGCGATGATGGAGGCGGAGGAGCCGAACTTTTCTTCCACGGGGGCGGTGTAAGCGGCGATTTCAACCACGTCCTCACCAAAGCCCTCGCTCTTGACGCGGACCACGCCGTCATCGGTAGCCGAGGCGATAGCAATGATATCAAGGTCGATGGAAGCAGCGATGACACAACCGTGGTTGTGGTCGGTGTGGTTTCCCGAAAGCTCGCTTCTGCCCGAAACCGAGTAGATGCCTGCCTCACGCGTGCCGTAAAGCGCCTCGAAGGCGGAAACGGCATCAAGATAGCGGGTCTTTTGCGCCGCAAGGTTGGCCTCACCGTAAAGGGCGATCAGTTTTGTATCCAAAGCGCCGTCCAAAATGGCGGCGGAAAGCTGTTTGGTATTCATAAAAGCATCCTTTCCCCTCAAGGAGGGTATTGTATTATAAACTCATATCATTATACCATTTTTCGCGCCGCTCGGCAAGGGATTTTGCAAATTTATTGCAAAATATCGGGGTCAATGTGCGCAAGGCCGGCGTCTCCCGTCAAGGTGTCGGCGTTATAAAGAATGAGCGCCCCCGCGTAGCTCGGATCTGCCGTGATTTCCCGTATTACTTCGGTGGCGTCGCCGCGGAAATATCGAAGGTCCAGCATTTCAATATCAAAATGACGCGCCAGGAGGGGAACGAGGCTTTGGGCAAAGCTGTCCTTGATGATAAGAAGCGTGGGACGGTCGCTTTCCCCGTTTTTCGTGATGCTGAGCCGTGCGGTGTTCTTGCCGAGAAAATATTGATATTTGTCCTTTTTCGCAAGTGCCTCCTCCACGTAAAGACCTGCCCTCGTGCGCCCCGTGAGGCGGTCTGTGCAGGTGTAGCCACCGTCGCCCTCATAGCGGAACGCGGTCACGGTATCGGGGCGAACGAGGGGGATCCGTGCGGAAGAATAGGTGGTGCCGAGAAAGTCGTGGCATACCTCTATTGCGGTAAAAGCGTCCTTGGGATAGGGCGTATAGCCCAAGGCTTCGCCAAGCGCCTCGTAGGCGTAGAAAGCGCCAAGCGCCGTCCAGTGGTGGTCGGTGCGGAACCAAACTCGCTCGCCGAGGATGGATCTTTGTCGAAGCCTATCTCGGAGTGTCAGTGCATCAGGGGCGACTTCCGCAAGGATCGTCCACGGCGAGCACGACGCAGGTTCATAGACCGAGCTATCGGTCAAAACGTCCACGGCCCGCGGCGCGCAGAGAAAAACGGTGCTTCCGTGCTTTGAAAGTGAATCCTTGAGATCGGTTACCATCAAAAGATTGTCCCGAAGCACCTGCAGCTGTAGCTCGGTATAGGAAAATCGCTTGACGAGTGCGCTGTTCGGTGCCGCTATTACGTGGTTGTTTTCTTTTTTGAGAAGCGCCAGCTCGGTGGCGGCTTTGGTCTTCAGAAGCGGGCCGCGAAGCGGCAGGTGGTCTCGGAGAAAGGCGGAAAGCTGTTCGGTGTACGCGCCCTCAAAAAGCGCGTCAGACGTGAGGGTGGGAAGGCTTGTCAAGGTTCGGTTTTCATCCTCGGAAAAGGTGCTTTTGGGGAGCACGAAGAGCAAGGCGGGGATCACCAGGACGAAGCATGCAAAAAATGTGCAAAGAAAAACGGAAAACTCTTTTGAAAAGCAAATGGGATGGAAATTATTGCTGAAATCTTTCTTCTCGTTTTGGTTCACGGCAGCATCCTTTCAAGCAAAAAAGTCAGGAATCATCGACTCCTGACTTTTGATTGCTATGGAATTATTTCAGCGTTACCGTGACTACAAATCCATCGGTATTGTTACCGGAAATGGAGTAGGTATCATTGTTGATATACACGGGAACCGTAACCACGTCACCCTCTGCGGCAACGTAATATACCGCATAACGAACGCCGTTCTCATCGGTAATGGAAAGGTTGCTCTCGCCGCCGTTGTAGGTGTGGGCGGTGCGAAGCAGCTCCAGATACTCCTCAAGACACAGATCATTCTTATACATATAATATGCATGAGGAATGCCTACGTAAAGGAAATGATAGGGTTCGTCAGATACACCGGTTTCTGCTGTCTTTCCCTCGGGATAACGGCGGATAAAGCCATACTTATAGTAGTTTTCCTTAACCCAGTCGAAATCCGGGGAAACCTTGGGATCGTCAAGCTCGTAGCGCACCGAATCAATGGTGAAGACCGAAAGATTGAAGGCGCGGCCGGTAGCGTGCTCGTCCGAAGCATCCTTGACGTATGCAGAATTGGTGTGGATATACAGATCGTTGTTGCCGGTCAGTCTGTAAAAGTCATCTGCCATGGCATTAAGGGCGGCGAGGGTTTCAGCCTCAAGCTGTTCCTCGGTGCCTGCGGTGTAATAGGAATACACGTAGCCGTTCTTGGCGCTGGCTTTTTCAAACTTGGTGCGGGAGCCGTATACGTTCTGAAGCGTTACGGTCTCGGTTGCGCGGTACGCGTTAGAAGAATTGATCAGGAGCAGTTGACCTGCGTAGAGATCACTCTTCGGGATCTTTTTATCTTCATAGGATGCCGAAACGGGAACCACGTCCTCAGTTCCCGCAGGAGCCTCGGTTTCGATGCTCTCGGTCTCGGTGTCATCTGTGATGGGGGCTTCGCCGCCCAGCACGCTCTTGAAGATCAGGATCGCCAAAAGGATCATCACCAATATGATACCCACAAACATCGTAAATATCAGCTTTTCTTTCTTTTGCTGCTCATATTCACGTCTTTGCTTCTCTCGGGCAAGTCGCGCCGCGCTGTAGTTGACGGCGTTAAAGGGACGGGTCTTTCCGTTCTTTTCTGCCATGTGACTCTCCTTTCGTGATCTTGTTTTATAATTTGTGGGAAATTACTCCTCGATTTCAGCGTCCTTGATGGAGAAGTCCATACGGCCCTTCTTGTCAAGACCCATGTACTTGACCTTTACCGTGTCGCCAAGAGCGAGAACGTCCTCAACCTTGTCGATGCGCTTCTTTGCGATCTTGGAGATGTGAACGAGGCCTTCCTTGCCGGGAGCATACTCAACAAATGCGCCGAACTCCTTGATGCCGGTTACCTTACCGGTGTAAACCGCGCCAACCTCGGGCTCAAATACGATCGCGTCGATCATAGACTTGGCAATTGCAGCGGACTCGCCGTTGATTGCAGCGATGCAGATGGTACCGTCGTAGCTGATATCAACCTTTGCGCCGGAATCAGCGCAGATCTTCTGGATGACGGAGCCGCCCTTACCGATAACCTCACGGATCTTGTCGGGATCGATCTTGAAGGAGGTCATCTTGGGAGCGTACTTGGAAACCTCCTCGCGAGGAGCGGGAATTGCCTTGAGAATGACCTCGTCGATGATGTAGTCACGACCAACGTGGGTCTGCTCAAGAGCCTTCTTGATGATCTCGGGGGTAAGACCGTCGATCTTAAGGTCCATCTGAATGGAGGTGATACCCTTGTGAGTACCTGCTACCTTGAAGTCCATATCGCCATAGAAGTCCTCAAGACCCTGGATATCCAGCATAGTATCCCAGCTGCCGTCCTCCGCGGTAATGAGACCGCAGGAAATACCTGCAACGGGAGCCTTGATCGGAACACCTGCGTCCATAAGAGCAAGGGTAGAACCGCAAACGGAGCCCTGAGAGGTAGAACCGTTAGAGGAAACAACGTCGGAAACCAGACGAATTGCGTAGGGGAATTCCTCCTCGGAGGGAAGAACGGGAACGAGAGAGCGCTCAGCCAATGCACCGTGGCCGATCTCACGTCTGCCGGGGCTTCTGGTGGGCTTTGCCTCACCGGTGGAGAAGCCGGGCATATTGTAGTGGTGCATATATCTCTTGGAGGTCTCGCTGTCGATACCGTCCAGCATCTGTGCCTCGGAAAGGGTACCAAGGGTTGCAACCGTCAGAACCTGGGTCTGACCGCGGGTGAAGAGACCCGAGCCGTGGGTTCTGGGAAGCACGCCAACCTCGGAAGCGAGAGGTCTGATCTGATCCATACGGCGACCGTCAACACGCTTCTTATCAACAAGGAGCCAACGGCGAACGATCTTCTTCTGGATCTTGTAGATCAGCTCGTCCATAATAGAGGAGATCTCAGGATACTCCTCGCTGAACTTTTCAATGATCGCATCGGTGATGGGAACCATACGAGCGTCACGGATGTTCTTGTCATCGGTGTCAAGAGCCACCATAACGTCCTTCTCACAGAATGCGAAGACCTTATCGAACATATCGTGGTCAAGCTCGCAAGAGGGATAAGCAAACTTGGGCTTGCCGATCTCGTCAACGATAGCATTGATGAACTCAAGAACGCCCTTGATCTCCTCGTGAGCCATCATAATAGCCTTGAACATGGTGTCGTCGTCAACCTCGTTTGCACCGGCCTCGATCATAACCACCTTCTCCATAGAAGCGGCTACGGTCAGCTGAAGGTCGCTTACCTTCTGCTCAGCCTCAGTGGGGTTAACAACAAGCTTGCCGTCTACAAGACCCATGAATACGCCGCCGATGGGGCCGTTCCACGGAATATCGGAGATGGAAAGCGCGCAGGATGCACCGATCATTGCGGTGATCTCGGGAGAACAGTCGGGGTCAACAGACATAACGGTAAGGGTAAGAGCTACGTCATTTCTGAGATCCTTGGGGAAAAGGGGACGAACGGGACGGTCGATCACGCGGGAGGTAAGGACAGCCTTTTCAGAGGGCTTACCCTCACGCTTGAGGTAACCGCCGGGGATCTTACCTGCAGCGTACATTCTCTCCTCGAAGTCAACGGAGAGGGGAAGGAAGTCGATGCCGTCACGGGGCTTCTCGGAAGCGGTTGCGCAGCAAAGAACAACGGTTTCGCCGTAGCGAACAAGGCAAGAGCCGTTTGCAAGGCCTGCTACCTTACCGGTCTCGATAACCAGAGGTCTGCCTGCCAGGGTGTAGTGGAATTTCTTGAAGTTCTTGAACTCAAGAGGGGAGCTGATGGAATTCGACATAATTTTTTCCTCCGTGTTTTTTGTTTTTATCATCTCACAGAGGTTTAGCACTTAAATACGACTCGCCCCGAGGCGCGGGGCATATTTAATTGCTAATCCGTGTGAGTATGACGGGATTTCTTTCGGGAACAAAACAGTAAGGAGTGAGGAGCCGGTCAGCCCCGCTCTTCACTCCAAACAAGCATAATTTTACTTTCTGATACCCAGCTTAGCAACGATTGCACGGTAGCGCTCGATGTCAACCTTCTGAAGGTAGTTAAGAAGGTTTCTTCTGTGACCTACCATCTTCTGGAGACCGCGGCGGCTGTGGTTGTCATTGTGGTTAGCCTTGAGGTGCTCGGTGAGGTTCTTGATGCGGCTGGTAAGAAGCGCGATCTGTACCTCGGGAGAACCGGTGTCGCCCTCGTGGGTCTTGTAAGCGTCGATAATTGCCTGCTTTTCGTCCTTGATCATGATGTTTTTCACCTTTCAAAAAAATATTCGGCGGAGAACACAGTACCGGCGGGTGAAATCCGCTTCGGAGCGCAACAAAGCACTGCGAGCGGCGTTGTCCGGACACCGAGTTCGCGTCGTTACGGGTATTATAACATACTATTTTCTGTTTGTAAACACTTTTTTGAATATTATTTTCAACTTTTTTGAAAAGTTAACAGTTTTTTTACAATTTCAAGGGCGTTGTTTCTTCGTTTTGGCTTTCTGCTGGCCTTTTTTAGGCTTTTGACGTAAGGACAGGATGCCGCAGAAGACCAGCATCGTGCCGAAAATTTTCCGAAGAACGGGTGCGGGGAGCCTCGCGGCCACAGTGCTGCCGAGAAGGGAGCCTGCGACGCCGCAGAGACCGAGGATGAGAATGACACCGGCATAAAGCTTGCGGCGCGTGATGTGGAGCAGAAGCGAGGAGGCGGCGGAGAAAATGAAAAAGAGCAGGTTGATGCCCTGGGCGGTCAGCTGATCCACCTTTTCTATGAGGGTGAGGTAGATGACGAGCAGTCCGCCGCTTCCCACGCCCATGCCGGAAAGCAGCGCAATGATGAAGGATGCAATAGCGATTTTCATAGTTCCTCCTATCTGACAAGCATAGCGATGCCCGAGGCGATGACAATGAAGGAGAACAGGTGCCGCACCGCAGAAAAGCGGAGCTTGTCCAAAAGAAAAGCACCGAGGAGTCCGCCGAGTATGGCGGGAAACACGAAGACCTCTGCCCGTTCCAGATGAATATTGCCCCGCGCGGCGTAGCTGATGACCGAAACGGCGGTTACGGGAAGCATAGAAGCCAGGGCGTTGGCAAAGATATCCCGCTTGTCGGGCGCGTGGCTTTCATCCGCCGAGGCTGGGAGCAGGGGGCCCAGGAGGAACACCAGAAGAATGCCACCGCCCGCGCCGAGAAGCCCGTTGATGAAGCCTGCGGCGAGACCTCCGACCACCAGTAAAAGAATCTTTTGCGTGGGAGACAGTTTGATCATACACGCCATCCTTTCCATATTCCCGAAATTGCAAAAAACTTCCTTTTTACCCTTGCAAATCGGCAATAAAAATGGTACAATATATTATGTATATCCAAAAGCGATCGAATTTCACATACAGCATCCGTGAAAGCGGAGAGAAAATATAACGAGGAGGAGTACAAAATGGCTGAAAAGAAGACGGACAAGCGGCAATCTGCGACCGCGAAGAAGGAAAAGGGTGCGACAAGCACCGCTCAAAAGAAGCCCGCCGAGCCCGTGAAGAAAAAGCAGCGCGAGGACTATCAGGGTCAAGAGGACAAGAAGGACAAGCGCAAGCAGGCGGAAGAGCCGAAGAGATCCTCCGGAAATACCAAGAATACAAAGAAGGAAAAGGTCAACGTTTTCGAGGAAAGCGAGCGCTCCCGTCGCGCGGTGCATCAGCTGATGCCCTACGTTTTGCTGGTGGTGGCTCTCTTCACCTTGATCTGCTTCCTCTTGATCGACGTATTTAAGGGACTGGACGCCAACCGTGGCGTGGGCGTTGTTGGTATATGGATCCACAACGTTCTGTGCGGTCTGTTTGGCCCGGGCGCATTCTTTGTGCCTGCGGTTCTGGCGATTTTGGGCGCCGGATGGCGTAGCGCCGTAGAGAAAAACGCGCTTCTTGCCAAAAATCTGTACGCGTTTTCCACCATATGGATGTTTTCCGCGTTTTTGCATGCCCTTCGTCGGACTGCCCTTGGTGAAGGTGCTTACGATTGGAAAATGGAGGACGGTCTTCGCATGCTGTGGGACTGGGGTGTCGATCTCCAGGGCGGCGGTGTGATCGGCGGTCTTCTTGGCGAGCTGCTCGGATTTGTCGGTATGGCCGGTGTTTTGATCATCGGCATTACCTTTAGCGTCGTGTTCGCTACCTTGCTTTGCGGTCTGACGCCTTCCTACGTGGCTACGCTCATTCGTTACCGGTATAAGATATGGAGCGAGGCGCAGGCGGAGAAAAACAAGGTGCGCCGCGAGGAAAAGGCGATTGCCAAGGCCGAGGCGGAGGAAGAGGCAAGACGCGAAAAAGAAAAGCGCGAGGCACAGAGAAAGCTGGAAGAGGCCGAGATGGAGGCGCGCCGCGAGCAATTGGCTCTTGAGGCGGCAGAGCGCAAGCAACAGCTTCGTCAGCTGGAAAAGGAAGAGCGCGCCGCGGAAAAGGCGCAGAAGAAGCGCGAGCCCGAAAAGCAAGAGGAATCCACGCCTCTGCTGATCCTCCCTGCAGCCGATGCGGCAGTAAACGAGGAAAGGGTAGCCGAGGAAACGCCCGTGGTATATACGGAGCCGGAGACCAAGCCCCTCCTTATTATTCCTCCCACCACGGAAAATCATACCGAGAAGAAGGTGGAAAAGCCCTCGGAGGACGACGGTGTATATCATTCTCTTGAGGCACTGAAAGACGCTCAGGCGAATGATGAGAAGGAATTCTCCCTGACCGATATTTTCAATGAAGAAAAAGCCCCCCTTTCCAAGGAGGACAAGGATAAGCTTGAGCGTGCTCCCGTGAAGGAAGCCGAGGAGGACGCCGGCAAGTTCTCCGAGACGGATATGACGCTTCTTGCCCAAATGAAGGAGATCACCGACGTGGACGTGGTGCCCGACCTTGAGGACGGCATTGAGGAGATCGAGGTGGAGCCTGAGCCTGAGCAGGAGCAGGAATACGTATTCGCGCCCATCACGATGCTGGCCGAGGATACCAACGCCAAGGACGAGGACGTGACCGAGGAGCTTGTAGCCAATGCCCAGAAACTGATGGACACCCTCAAGAGCTTCAAGGTAGGCATCAAAGAGATCACCTATTCCCGTGGCCCCACCATCACCCGTTACGAGCTGAAGCCCGACGTGGGCATTCGCGTTCGTTCCATTGCAAATCTGGTTGACGATATTGCTCTTAGCCTTGCAACCACGGGCGTTCGTATCGAGGCGCCCATTCCCAATAAGCCTGCGGTAGGTATCGAGGTGCCCAACAAAAACGCCAACACCGTGTTCCTGCGCTCCCTCATTGATACCGAAAAGTTCTCGGGCGAGTCGTCCAAGCTGACGGCGTGTCTCGGTGCCGACGTTGCGGGTAAGCCCATTTATTTCAACATTGCCAAGATGCCCCACCTTCTGATCGCGGGTGCTACGGGTCTGGGTAAGTCGGTGTGTATCAACAGTATCAGCGTCAGCCTGCTGTATAAAGCAAGACCCGATGAGGTCAAGCTGATCCTCATTGACCCCAAGAAGGTCGAGTTCAATATCTATAAGGATATTCCTCACCTCTACGCCCCCATCGTCAGCGATCCCGCCAAGGCGGCAGGTGCGCTTGCCTCCGCCGTTGCCGAGATGGAGCGCCGCTTCGAGCTGATCGAGGAGGTCGGCGTCCGTGATATCTACAACTACAACGCCGTGACCAAGGACGATCCCGATAAGGAATTTATGCCCCAGATGGTGATCATCATCGACGAGCTTGCCGACCTTATGATGACGGCGGCCGACTCGGTAGAGTCGTCGATCTGCCGTCTGGCACAGAAGGCCCGTGCCGCGGGTATCCATATTATTATCGGTACCCAGCGACCCTCCGTTGACGTTATTACCGGTCTTATTAAGGCAAACGTACCTTCCCGTATCGCCTTCACCGTGGCCTCTCAGGTGGATTCCCGTACCATCATCGATATTGCGGGTGCGGAGAAGCTGATCGGTCGTGGAGATATGCTGTTCGCGCCCGTAGGCGCACCTAAGCCTATGCGTGTGCAGGGTGCCTTCGTCAGCGAGAGCGAGGTTGAGCGCATCGTTGACTTCATCAAGGCCAATAACTGCGCCGCCAAGTACAACGACGAGTTTATGAGCCGTATCGAGGAAGAGGCGGCCAAGTGCGCGTCGGGCGGCAAGAAGGGCTCTTCGGGCGGCGGAAGCGGTATGCCCGAGAGCGATATGGATTCCGATGGGCTCGATCCTAAGTTCCGCGAGGCGGTCAAGGTTGCCGTGGAATCGGGACGTATTGCCACCTCGCTGCTTCAGCGTAAGCTGGAGATTGGCTACGGTCGTGCCGCCAAGATCATCGACCAGATGGAGGAGCGGGGCTACGTCAGCGCCGCCGAGGGCAATAAGCCTCGCCGAATCCTGATCTCCAAGGGAGATTTTATGCAAATGACCATCAACGATGATATTTAAGTGATATCTATAAAGAAGCACCGCGCACCGCGCGGGGCGTTTGCGTTGTTTCAAATTTTGATTTGTCGGTGT
>JAZLBM010000298.1:0-2404 GCA_045613705.1 Eubacteriales bacterium
CGTGAATATATGA
This sequence comes from Eubacteriales bacterium, assembly GCA_045613705.1. GTDB lineage: Bacteria > Bacillota > Clostridia > Oscillospirales > CAG-272 > RGIG8775. The sequence goes on from JAZLBM010000298.1 coordinate 14, forward strand.
AGCAAGCCAATACCGCTTGGTATCAGATCTACCAAGTCGTGAAGGAAAACTGCTCTGTGGAGTTCGGTGGTCCCACTCCGCAGGATGACGTTATGGAGCGTTTGCTCCGTGCAAGAGCGGGTCACAAATTATAATACAAAAAAGGAGTACTTATTATGAACAATACCAAAACCATCAACGATTATCTCGCAAGACTTGATGCCTTGAGAAAAGAAGCTCTCGGCATCAAGGAAGAACCTACCGCAGAAGACATTAGAGCCGAAGAGGCGTATGCTGTGGCTTTTAAGGATTTGCTTCACACAGGCATTCCGCAGAATGCGGTCAAGAAAGGAAGTGACGGATCGGGCGGATTCCTCGTTCCTGACACCTTTGAAAAGAAAATTGTACGCGGTCTTACCGAAAAGAGCCTTCTTCGTAAGCTCGGCACGGTTGTCAAAACCAACAAGCGTATGAAAATCCCCACTGTTATCGCAAACGGTGAGGCTACTTGGGTCCCCGAGGGTGAACTCGTGCCCGTGGGAGAGGCTACATACGGTGAGATTGTACTCGATGCATACAAACTCGCGCATAAGGTCATCGTTTCCGATGAAATGCTCGAAGATGCTGACTTCGACGTTGAGGATTACATTCGCCAGCTCTTTGTAGAAAGCATTTCTGACGCAGAGGAATCCGCATTCTTTACGGGTGACGGAAACGGCAAGCCTCTCGGCATCATCCATCAGACTGAAGTAGGCTTCACCTCTGAAAGCGTCGGTAACATCAACTACGATGATGTCCTGAATTTGATTCACTCAATCAAATCGCCCTATCGCAAAAATGCTGCTCTCATTATGTCCGAAGATGCAATTACCAAGCTGTTGTCCATCCCGCATTATCACGGCAACTCGCCTTGGGAAATATCCCTTCAGGATGATGTTCCTAATCAGCTCTTCGGCTATCCCGTTTACACCACCAATTATCTTGACCGTGTGGAAGGTGGAAGCAAGCCCGTCCTCTTTGGTGATTTCTCCTACTATTGGATCGGAGAGCGTGGTAAGCGCAGCGTGAAGCGCCTTGTTGAACGTTATGCGGAAAATGGACAAGTTGCATACATCACCTCCGAGCGTATTGATGCAAAGCTCGTTCTTACCGAAGCAGTAAAGGCACTTGAAATTAAAGCATAAAACCACAACCGGGAGAGTAGCCATTTCGGTTGCTCTCCCCCTATCACAGGAAAGGAGATATTTATATGAAACTGCAAGATAAAATTGCAATCGATAACCTTCGTATGGAAGGCAAGTCCGCCGGGGACATTTCCATCGCACTTAATCTTTCAATAAACACCGTCCGTTCTCATATTCGTCGCCACCCTGATATCCCCAATGCCCGTCGTTGCAAAACTTGCGGTGCATTCGTGGCGCAACCCACGGGAAGAAGAGAAAAGAAGTTCTGCTCGGATAAGTGCCGTATGGATTGGTGGAATTCTCACCCCGAGGAAATCAATAAAAAAGCATATTACACCCTCGTTTGCGAGGAGTGCGGAAAGGAGTTTGAGAGTTATGGAAACAACCGTCGTAAATACTGCTGCCGAGCGTGTTACCTTATCGCCCGCAGAGCAAAATCCGTATGATCCTACGAGCCTTATGCTTTACCATACCTCGGTGGCACTTGTTGAAAAACTCGTAAAAAACGGACTTTTAACCCCTTCCGACTACAAGAAAGCCCTTGACGTATTAAACAAATAATGCGGCTTATCTTCGTGTAGTATATTCGCAGAAATCGCTTGACTTTCAGGGCATTTAGAGTGATATATATAGTACCTTATAAATGATACAAAGGAGGCTCTATGACAAGAAAAATTGAGCAAGTGCGTTTTGCCGCGGACGCACCCAAGAAAAAACGAGTGGCAGCATATGCAAGAGTCTCAAGCGGCAAGGATGCTATGCTTCACTCGTTATCGGCACAGGTCAGCTATTACAGCGACTACATTCAAAAGCACGGTTGGGAATACGCAGGTGTTTATGCCGATGAGGCTCTTACCGGCACCAAGGACAACCGCGAGAATTTTCAACGGCTGCTTGCCGAGTGTCGCAAAGGCACCGTACAAATGGTCATTACCAAGTCAATCAGCCGTTTTGCAAGAAACACGGTCACGCTTCTTGAAACGGTGCGAGAATTAAAGACTCTCGGTGTGGACGTTTACTTTGAAGAGCAGAACATCCACACAATGAGCGCCGATGGTGAGCTGATGCTTACAATTCTCGCATCCTATGCCCAAGAGGAAAGCCTTTCAGTCAGCGAGAATATGAAATGGCGTATCCGCAGAAACTTTGAGGAAGGCAAACCTTGGAGCGGTCTTATCCTCGGTTACCGCTTTCAGAACGGACAGTTCGTGGTAGTCCCCGAGGAAGC
>JAZLBM010000299.1:0-1627 GCA_045613705.1 Eubacteriales bacterium
CGTTTATTATTTCTGCATTTTCCGCTACGAAAACAGCAAACGCCTCACAGATAAGTGACAAGGGGAATACAATATAAATTGATGTTTGTCGGCGCAGTATGAACACGCCGAACCAAAGGCTTCCCCAAGATGGGGAAGCTGTCACCGAAGGTGACTGATGAGGGTGCGAAGCCTTATGGCGCGCGGAATTAGCGCACACTCATCCGTCGGCTACGCCGCCACCTTCTCTATCATAGAGAAGGCTACTCTCGCCGTTTTGTTTGCTTAAATTCCGCAACCTCATCCGTCGCCTGCGGCGCCTACCTTCCCGCTTCGCTCACTACAAACCTTCGGTTTGTGTCCCGTTCTCGGAGAAGGCCTTAAACCCACCGATAAATCAAAATTTGAAACCCCATTATCAAACAAGCAACCGAAAATTACAAGAAAGAAGACATGATATGAACAAGAAGAACATTACCGTTTTGTTCGGAGGACAGTCCACCGAGCACGGTGTTTCCTGCAAATCCGCAAAAACGGTTATCGACGGCATCAACGCCGAAAAATACAATGTAAACCTCATCGGCATCACCGAGGACGGCGGCTGGTACCTCTATCGAGGCGACCGCGCCCTCATTCCCACCGACAAGTGGATGAACGATGCCGCGTGCTATCCCGTCTCCATTGAGCTGGGCGGCGCGCGCGGACTTTACGCCGACGTAGACGGTGTGCGCACCCTCGTGCCCACCGACGTGTTCTTCCCCGTGCTTCACGGAAAATTCGGCGAGGACGGCACCATTCAGGGCCTTTTCGAGATGCTGGGTGTGCCCTACGTGGGTTGCGGCGTGGCAAGCTCCTCCTCGTCTATGGACAAATCCTTCACCAAGCGCCTTGTGGAGGGCACGGGCATCAAGCAGGCGGATTACGTGCTTGTGGATCGCTACAATGCCCGTGATCTTGACGCGGTGGTGCGCGAGAGCGTGGCGAAGCTTGGCTTCCCTATGTTCGTCAAGCCCTGCTCTTCGGGCTCCTCCATCGGCATTTCCAAGGCGCGGAACGAAGACGAGCTTCGCGCGGGCATCATCGAGGCACTTCGCCACGACGGACGGGTGCTGATTGAGGAATTTATCCGCGTTCGCGAGCTGGAGTGCGCCGTTGTGGATCTTGGCGACGAGCTTGTTGCCGAGGTTGGCGAGGTGGTTGCCGCCGACGAATTCTACGATTTCGACGCCAAGTACAACAACGCCGCGTCCATCACCAACACCCATCCCGACATCCCCGAGGCGCTGGAAAAGCAGATCCGGGAGTCTGCCAAGGTCATCTTCCGCACCTTGGATTGCAAATCCCTCTCCCGTGTGGATTTCTTCCTCAACCTTGACACGGGCGACCTCATTTTCAACGAGATCAACACCCTTCCCGGCTTTACCAACATCAGCATGTACCCCATGCTTGCCAAGAAGCACGGCTTCGACCTGCCTACCCTCATCGATAAGCTGATCGAGTCGGTTTGATAAATTGATGTTTATCGGTATGTTCGCAGTTGCTTTTTAAAGGCTTCTCCGAGATGGAGAAGCTGGCGCCGTAGGCGACTGATGAGGGTGCGAAGCCTTATCGTCACTACAATCGGCGCACACTCATCCGTCGCGTTCCG
>JAZLBM010000300.1:0-8653 GCA_045613705.1 Eubacteriales bacterium
AGTATTTTCCGTATTCGCTGGACACTGAAATGGATTCTCCGTGGGCATCAATGATGGTCTTGGCGATGAACATCCCCAATCCGACACCGCTCTTGTCCAGACTACGGCTCTTATCGCTCTTGTAGAAACGCTCAAATACGAAGGGAAGATCCTCGCTTGGGATTCCTTGTCCCTCGTTGTATACGTTTACAACGGCTTTGCGTCGACGGCTACCCTCGGCATTTTGCCATGTGAAGCTCATTTTCAGCTTGCCACCCGCCGAGGCAAATTTCACGGCATTGTCGCAGATATTGTAGAGGATCTGATGAATGGCGTCCTGATCAGCCAGAACGAACATACGATCCTCGTCACAGAGAAATTCTACGTCCAAATGCTTGTTGTCGATACTTTTTTCAAATGAGATGAGAATCTGTCGACCCATTTCGCAGATGTCAAAGGGTCTCATATCGAATTTTCTGTCTCCGGCTTGCAGGCGGGAAACGTCCAGGAGCGCTGTGACCAGTCGGGACAGACGACGAACCTCCTCGGAAACTACGCGCAGGTAGTGTTCGGTTTGCTCGGGGGGAATCACTCCGTCCAGAATTCCGTCAATGAAGCCGGCAATCGTGGTCATGGGCGTACGCAAATCGTGGGAGACGTTGGCTACAAAAGAGTTTCGCATCCGTTCCAGATTATCCAGCGCCTGAGACATCTGATTAAAGGCAACCGCCAGCTCGGCGACCTCGTCTTTCCCGTGAACGGGAACTCGCACGTCAAACTGACCGACTGCCATCTTCTTGGCGGCTTTGCTCATATCACGCAGCGGGGCGATGACGCGTTCGGTGATGAAATAGATGGCGATCAGGGCTGCCAGCATGATCCACAGTGCCGCGATAAACATGGACCGCAGGGTGGTATTGATGGTATGCGCCGAGATTTCTGCCGTGGAGGTAACCATAACGTACCCCAGGACGGCGTTTTCGGCTGAGTGAATCGGAACGGCATAGGCATAACCGGAATCGATATGATTCCCGTTTTCCGTATCCAAAAAAATACCGACGTGGGAAATTGCGGCATTTGAATCAGAAGCACCACCGGTTCCATATGCGTTGCGCCGGACTTCCTTGGTTTCCTGTTCTCCGCTGAGCGCAGCCAGCTCAGCGGGGGAGAAAAGCAAAGTCCCCGTCACAGGAACACTGTCCTGCCGGTTTCCCGTACAGAAAATAAAGCCACCGCTTGCATCGGTGACGTAGACGGTCATATCGCTGTGATGGGTCATGGCAATGGTCAGAACACGCAAAACGGTGGGATTCACATTTCCGTCAGGAGCTTCAGCGCGGATAAAGTCACCGAGATCCGCCGCATTGCTCTGCTCATACATTTCCGAGAGATGTATAGCACAGGAATCGGCCACGCCGGCAATATTGCTCATTTCTGCCTGCACGGAATCCTTGCTGACCACGCTGTTTACGATGAACAGGAGAAGCAGGAAGCTGATGGCAAGCAGTGCCATGAATGTCATAACATATTTGGCAAATACGCTCTTAAACATAAAAAATACTCCCCCTCGGAGGAACGGATCCTCCGAGGGCCATGTTGGTATGTGGTAGGAGGCGGCCGCTCAGCTCAGAAGCTCGAATTTGTAGCCCACACCCCAAACGGTTTTCAGGGTCCACTTGTCGGAAATACCTTCCAGCTTTTCGCGCAGACGCTTGACGTGTACGTCAACGGTACGGGAGTCACCTAAGTAATCGAAGCCCCAAACCTTGTCCAGCAGTGCATCACGGGTGAAGACTCGGTTGTAATTGGAGGCCAGGAAGTAGAGAAGCTCCAGCTCCTTGGGAGGAATGTCAATGGACTTTCCGTTCAGCTTAAGCTCGTATTTCTGCAGACTGATCTCGATGTTTTCAAATTTGACCACCTCTTCGTCATCACGGGTGGTGTGGTTCTGATAACGACGGAGCACCGCCTTGACGCGTGCGGAAAGCTCCTTCAGATCAAAGGGCTTGACTACAAAGTCGTCAGCGCCCAGCTCAAGTCCAAGAACCTTGTCAAAAACCTCGCCCTTTGCGGTGATCATGATCACGGGCTTGGAGGAGAATTCACGGATCTCGCGGCATACCTGCCAGCCGTCCTTTTTGGGGAGCATAATGTCAAGAAGGACCAGATCGGGCTCATACATTTTGAAGAAGTTGATGCCGTCAACGCCGTTATTTGCGATCTTGACCTCGTATTCCTCGTTCTCAAAGTAGATCTTGAGCATATCGCAAATCGCCGCATCATCGTCTACGATCAGAATCTTGGTGTCTATCATAAGTGGTACCTACCTTTCATTAGAATTATGCATTGTATGATAAGATTATAAAGGACAAAAGGAAATACCCTGTGAAGGGGGTGTGAATTTTATGAAAACTGGAAAATACAGATATTCATATTATTATACCACTAAATCGTCCGTTTGAAAATGGTTTTTTGAAAAAATATAGAAAAATTTCAAAAAAGCAGGGATCTTGCCAAAAAACAAGCTCCCTGCGAAGGTTATTTGGATTTTTTATAAACGATCTCACCATCGGAAACCGTCATATATACGCTTACGTCCTTCAGTTCGTTATCGGGGACGTTCAGATAGTCCTCGTCAAACACCACGAGATCGGCGCACTTGCCAACAGAGAGGGTACCAAGCTCCTTCTCCGCGTAAAGGAGATAGGCGGCATCCTTGGTGTAGGAGCGCAGCGCGCTGATGCGGTCGATTGCTTCTTTTGTGCCCCCGAAGCTCTTGCCCGCCTCGGTGGTTCGCGTAACCATAGAATATACGCCAAGCATAGGATTGACGGGGCATACGGGGCAATCGCTGTTGCATCCGACAACAATGCCGTTTTCCATCAAGGTCTTTGCGGGGAAGGCGTCGACAAGGCGGTCGTAGCCGAGGGCGCTCAGATGAGAATCACCAAGTGAGTAAATGAAGGCGGAGGACAGACCAACCGCAATGCTCAGACGCTTGATGCGCGCGATCTGATCGGGTGTGGGAGACTCCAGATGCTCAAACCGAACGCGGAGACGGGTAGTATCCACGCCGTTTGCATTGGCGTATTCCACCGCTTGAAGGGCTGACTCGATGGCGCGGTCGCCGATGGCGTGGATGCTGATCTGCAGACCCGCTTTGGCACTTGTCAGTACGTCTTCATTCAATTCCTTCTGATCATTATAAAGCTCGCCGTAGTTGCTCGGCTCGCCTACGTAGGGCTCCGAAAACGCGGCGGTTCTGCCGCCTGTGGAGCCATCCATAACGAATTTGATGCCGAGGATCTTCAGATGCTCCGAGCCAAAGCCGGGAATGAGTCCCATGGTCTGCATCCGCTTTGCCATAGGCTCTTCGCCGGCTCTTCTTCGTCCGGCAAAATAGAAGCCAACCTTGAGCTTCAGCTTTCCTTCAGCATCAAGCTGCTCCAGCATACGGAGACTGATGGCGCGGGAGCCCATCTCGCCCGTGGCGGTGATGCCCTTTGAAAAATATTCCCTTTGAACCCCTTCGGTCATGCCGTTTTTGCGTTGTGCCTCGGTAAGCGCAGGAACAGGAACGAGACCAAGAACCGCGCCGGAGATCATACCGGTCAGACGTCCGCTTTCATCCTTAAAGAAATGTCCGCCACCCACTGGAGGAACGGATGCATCGGTGAAGCCGCAATGGGCGATGGCACGTGAATTCAGAACGCCGATATGTCCGCAGGTACGGGTCAGAAATACAATGTGATCAGTAGTGGCGCGGTCAAGAATTTCGGCGGTCAAGGGGATCGCCTCTTCCGCAAATTTGCTCTCGTCAAAGCCGCGTCCCACGATCCAACCGCCCTTCGGGGTGTTTTTGGCGACCTCCTTGATACAAGCGATCAACGTCTCAAGAGAAGCGGTATTCTTTCCGCTGAGATCCAGCCAGGAGAAGCGAGGCGCATACGAGCTCATAGGATGGGTATGACAGTCGATAAGACCGGGCGCCGCTACGCGTCCGCCAAGATCGATGATCTTGGTGTCTTCGTCCGCAAAGCTTCTTGCTTTTTCTTCATTTCCCACGTACTGGATCCGTCCGTTTTCGATAACGACCGCCTCGGCTATTTCGCCTTCGCGCTCCATCGTCAAAAAGCGTCCGCCCACCAATATCATATCTGCTCTCTGTGTTTTCATACCATTGCCCTCGCAAGTCGGATTTGCGGCAAGCTGTGCCACCTGTATTGTAATACAAAAGGCAAGGGAAGTCAACAACAATAAACGGTTTCGACCGGAGTTTTTTGTTCACGACTGAAAAAGTCAATAAATGCAATGCGAAAGGCAAAAAAAGGAAAGAATCAACAACTGTTTTGTGATACAATGTGTTTGTATACCTATATTTATTAGCGCTCGGTTTTGGAGGAGCGCGCGACCCCAAAATATAAAGGAGGAATTTATAATGAGACAAAACGGAATCAAACGCCTGATCTGTACGGCGCTGGCTTTTGTCACGGTGTTGGCGGCCGTACCGTATTTTGCGGCGCACACGGATGCAGCAGGCGCTGCCCCCGCTCTTTCTGCCTTCTATGACTTTGAAGACGGAACGGCAAACGGAGCAATGACGAAGGAGTATCTTTCGAAAACGGAGGGGTTCAGCGGAAACAACGCCTCCAACGTGGTTTTTTTCCAGGATCCTACCGGTAGCGAGAATATCGTTGTGGGCCGAAAGAGCAGTGCCAAAAACTGCAATTTCAGAATTGGTGACGATAACGGCGTTCTTTTGACGTCTCCTTTTTCTCTGGAGATGGACGTTTATATCGTCAGTTTTCCCGTTGCGGTAGAAAATTCCGGCGACCCGCTGGCGTTGTTTGCTTGGAACAACGGAAGCTACAATCTGCCCCTTCTTCGCGTGGATAATGCGGGTGCTCTCTACCTGACCAATGAGAATAACGGCTCCGGTAAAACGGCAAAGCCCGAGAGCTATACCCTTACCGACAAGACGCTTACCGGCAAAACCTGGCACAAGGTACGCCTTGACGTAAGCCCCATTGGCGATTTCGCGGCGCTTTACGTTGACGGCGAGTTCGTGATGTCGACGGCGATCCCCAATTTGAGCAGTTCCAGCTACGTTCGCATCTTCCAGCCCAACGGCCAGTGGGAGATCTATGCCGACAATCTTTCTATCAAGACCTACGGCATCAGCGAATACGACGTTATGATGGACTTCGAGTCGATCCCTGCAGGTAAAGAATTGACCAACGCCTACTGGGGCACGATGGCGTTTCCTTATTGTAACTCCAAGATGAGCAATTCGGTTTCTCTTGCTACGATGGTCGATCCCAAGGACCCCGAAAACATAGTTGTCGGCAATACGGGAAATGATTTTTGTTTCTATCTGTATGACAAGCAGCTCTTCAGACTGCCCACGACCGACTTCGTGGTTTCGGCGGATTTCCGCTTCTCCGCATTCCCGACGGAGCTTGAAACCGGCGCCGATAAGCCCACGCCCATCTTTACGTGGGTAACGGGAAGCAGTTCGTATGCCATCTTCTGCCGCATTGATAAAGACGGCAATCTGCTTGACGCAAACAGCAAGCCTACGGGCGTGATCTTGGATCTGAACGAGTGGTATAATGTTGCGGTGCACTGTGACGGTGCCACCGGTCGCTATGACCTCTACGTAAACGGAAGCTACGTGACCGCCGGTAGCGTAGGCAAGCCTGCAACCGGTACGTCCAATGCGCAGATCCGCGTATTGATCTCGGGTCAAAGCTCTCAATTCGGCGTTATGGTTGACGACGTTCAGCTTTACGAAGCGGAAAGAGTTGTAAGAACGACGGCAGTTGACGACGTTATCTGGGACGTTGATTTTGAAGCGTATGCGGAAAACAAAGTGCTGACGGCGGACGACATCAACGCGATGACGGATATCGCCGATCTGGGAACCGGACACACCGCCTGGTCGAAAAAGGGAAAGATTGCGTTCAAGGACGGTAGCAACTGGATGAAGATGTCCAATATTACCGTTGATCAGATGCTGGATCTTTGCGTAGGTAACGCCGAGTACGATCCCTTGAAGAACGGCACGGTGAAGGTTGCCTTTGATATCAACGTGGAAGCCTTCGGACAGTCCTTTATCTATCTTGCCAGATGGATGCGCCGTGATACCAGCGGTGACGCAAGCAAAAGAAACACGGTCAACGTTCTGTGTCTGAAGAGCGAAGACGGTGAAAAGGGATACCTTGTATTGAAGGATGTCGCCACAAGCTACGTGGTGGAGAAAAACAAGACCTACCGCGTGGAGCTGATCTTCAATACCCAATTGGTAGACGGTGTTCTGCAAAGTGACGTTTCCTTGCGGGTAAACGACGGCAATGGATTCGTTACGGTGGTTGCCAACTCCGGCGGATGGAGCCAAACGGTTCTTGGCAAAGAGAACTTTGCTTACTTCCTTGACGACGCGGGCGTGCAGCGATATCTGCCTTATGCGGGTCTTGTGAAGTCCTTCCGTTATGATAAGGATGGCAACAAGGTCACCGACGGCAACGGCAATCCCGCCTTTGTGGATAAGCTCGTTTTCAAGACCAACACGCTGCCCGATACCCTTCGTATGTTCCAGGGTGCAAACGAGAGCGGCGCGAAGGATTTTGTATTTTGTGTAGACGATCTTAAGATAGAAAAGCTGGATAGTGCCCCCGATCTTACCGTTGAAAAGGGAGATTTTTCCATAGGATTTGAGGACACGACCGATTATATGAGCGCGATCCAGATGCTTGAGAGCGGATGGCAGCTTGGTACCGTCGGCACCTCCCGTGCCGAGATCATCGGTGACGCGGACGGCAAGTTCCTCCGTGTAGACCATACGGATCTTACGGCAAACAGACCCACGTACGTTGAGGTAACCAACGCCGAGTTCCTGAAGCACGGGCAGTATCTGATCGAAACCTCTGTCAGATACGGTTGTACCACCGCATTCAATCTTACGGTGGCAGAGGTCTACCGCGCCGCGACCGGCAAGAGCGCGCCTCTTCTTTCGGTGAGAGGTGACTCCAACAAGATGTACGTAACCGTTCGCGGTATGCAATACGACGTGGTAGATGCTGCCGGAAATATCATCCGTATGGAGACGATCCCTGCGGACGAAGCCGCGGCAAGCGCAGGCTTTACGGACGTAGCCGTTCTCGTGGACAATACGACGAGCACCTACACGCTGTATATCAATGGTGAGCTTGCCTACTATCTGTACGAGGGCAAGGCACTTCCTTGCGTTGGTCTTTCTATGCATTTTATGCAGAGTCTTGTTGCGGTCTCCGAGGATCTCGTGAGAATTCTTGAGATCCCCGAGGTCAAGCAGGCACAGAGCGTGATGGACGTCCGATGCGTTGCCGTGCGTTCTCTTGCCGGTGGTATCGGTGCCACGGCAAAGGGCTCACAGATAAGAGTGAATGACGCGGAGGAAACCGTTGATATCCGTTTCCTTGCCGGTGTGGACAGCCTTTACGGAAGCGCGGTCGGATTTGAGATCACGGCGGATTATATCGATGCAAAGGGAAATTATACCGTTGCGAAGGAAATTACGACCACCACCGTCTTTGAGGAGATCCGGGCGGCGGGAATGGACGTGACGGCAGAGGAGCTTGGCAGCAAGTATATTTCCGCCGTACAGATCAACGACATTCCTCAGAATATCACGGTAACCTTTACCGTGAAGACGTATATGGCTTGCGGAGACTCTAAATACTACGGCGATAGCTATACCGTTACCCTTGTAAAGGGCGCAGTCTCCGGAGAAGCGTCCGCAAATGCACAGTGAAAGGAAGTGTAATATGAAGAAAATACTTTCCATATTTCTTTCTGTGCTTATGCTGATCAGCATAGTACCTGCCGCCACCTTCGCGGCAGAAAATGACGGTGGAGAGGGAAGTGCTTCGACGGCTTCCCCCATCTATACCGCCCTTGCCGATAAGCGGCTTGCTACGTATACCTATAACGACGCCTTCGGTATGACGGTGGGTATTTCCGTTTATGCGGATGATACCTATGAGAGTAACGATTCTCTGATCCTTTTCGTTATCAACCATAGCGGCGAATATATGGGTACCGAGGCGGATGACGTTATCGTCGGCGACTTCCTCAAGGAGGGCTACGTTGTGGCCGTTCTTGACTATGCCCACCATCCTCTTGCCGTTTCTCCCAACGTCGAGTCCAGCGTACAGAGCATTCGTGCGGCTATGCGCGGCGACGGAGAGAGAGAAAAAGAGCAGTATCTTGGCGACAAGTCCGTTGATCCCAGCAAGACCTACGTGGTGCCCTCGGGCTACCGTCTTGCAAGAGACGTGGTTTACTTTGAGATCGCAACGCAGGGCTCCAAAGAGGGACAGGACTTTGCCGTGAAGATCTGGAACACCCAGTCTTCTATCATAGAGCAGGTGACCGGAAAGGGTTACAATCTTGACGGTGACGGCAACTGGATCAAGGCCGTTTCTCTTTACGATTGCGTTCTGAAAAACGGTGAAAAATTGACGGTCGAGGACACCCGTCTTACGATGGATATCGTGTATCCCTCAAAGCCTGTTGCCGAAACGCCCGTAGCGGTTCTGGCCGCTTCCGCGACGCCTCGCGCCGACAACAATACCAAGGCAGAGAGAACCCACAGCCTCGGTTTCCTTTTCAGAGGCTATACGATGGTCTGCTA
>JAZLBM010000301.1:0-4104 GCA_045613705.1 Eubacteriales bacterium
CGCGTTCGCGAGCTGGAGTGCGCCGTTGTGGATCTTGGCGACGAGCTTGTTGCCGAGGTTGGCGAGGTGGTTGCCGCCGACGAATTCTACGATTTCGATTCCAAGTACAACAATGCCGCGTCCATCACCAACACCCATCCCGACATCCCAGAGGCACTTGAAAAGCAAATTCAGGAGTCTGCCAAGATCATCTTCCGCACCTTGGATTGCAAGTCCCTCTCCCGTGTGGATTTCTTCCTCAACCTTGACACGGGCGACCTCATTTTCAACGAGATCAACACCCTTCCCGGCTTCACCAACATCAGCATGTACCCCATGCTTGCCAAGAAGCACGGCTTCGACCTGCCTACCCTCATCGATAAGCTGATCGAGTCGGTTTGATAAATTGATGTTTATAGGTGTGTTCGCACGAACAAAATGGCGCGAACCGCACCTTGTAGGGCGGTGCCTTGGTGCCGCCGAAAACGTGCGGTTTATCGGTTGTTACGGCGGGAGCAAGCCCCCGCCCTACGGGTTTGTACGCAAATTAAACACACCGACAAATCAAAATTTGAAACACTATAAAACCAAAAGAAAGGAGCCGTTATGATCCGTGTCGATATTCGGGTGCCCCTTGACTACGACGACGCGCTGGTGCGCGCGCGGGTGAGTGAGGTGCTGCAATACGAGCTTGACGAGAGGATACCGTTGCGGCTCCTTCGTCGCGCTATCGTGGCAGACGACGTCCGCAATATTCACTACAAGCTGTCGGTGCTTCTGACGCTCCAAGACAACCTGGAGACCCGATTCTGCCGTCGGCGCGACGGCGTCTTTGCGGCGCCCAAGCTTACCCTGTCCGTCCCCAAGCCTTCCCTTCCCGACCGCCCCGTGGTGGTAGGAAGCGGCCCTTGCGGTCTGTTTGCCGCCCTGATCCTCGCCGAGGCAGGGGCGCGTCCCATTCTTCTTGAAAGAGGCGACTGCATAGAGGCGCGCGTCAAGGCCACCGACGCCTATTTTTCGGGCGGTTCCATCGACCCCGAAAGCAACGTGCAATTCGGTGAGGGCGGCGCGGGCACCTTCTCGGACGGCAAGCTGAAATGCGGCGGTATGGACGCCCACAAGCACAAGGTTCTTTCGGAATTTGTGGAGGCAGGTGCGCCCGAGGACATTCTTTTTGACGTTGCCGCCCACATCGGCACCGACCGACTTCGGGGCGTGGTCGTGGGACTTCGCAAAAAGATCCTTTCCCTTGGCGGCGAGGTGCGCTTCCGCACACGAATGACCGACCTCATCCTTCGCGACGGTCGCATTGCGGGCATTCGCTACGAGGACAAAAACGGCGAGGGCGAGCTTGCCTGCTCCCGTCTCGTGCTCGCCACGGGACACAGCGCACGGGACACCTTCCGCATGCTGGATCGCCACGGTCTTCCTATGGAGGCGCGGGGCTTCGGCATCGGTCTTCGCATCGAGCACCCCCGCACCCTCATTGACACCCTCCGCTACGGCGACGTGCCCCCCGAGGTGCTGGGCGCCGCAAGCTATCATTTAGTAGAGCATCTTGAAAACGGACGGAGCGCCTACAGCTTCTGTATGTGCCCCGGCGGCTCGGTGGTGGCAGCCTCCTCCGAGGAGGGGTCTGTGGTCACCAACGGTATGAGCCACCGCGCGCGGAACGGCGACAACTCCAACTCCGCCCTCCTTGTGTCCATCCGACCCGAGGATTTCGGCGGCACGCCTATGGGCGGTCTCGCTCTGCAGGAATCCATCGAAAAGAAGGCATATGCCCTCTCGGGTGACGGGCGCGCCCCCGCTCAGCGTCTTGAGGACTTTATGGCAGGACGGGAATCGGTAGCCTTCGGCGAGGTGCTTCCCTCCTATCCCCGTGGCACGGTGATGGCGCGCACCGAGGACTATCTGCCCGACGCGGTCACAGAGACCCTCCGTGCCGCATTCCCCCGTTTTGACGCCTTTATGAAGGGCTTTTACTACCCCGACGCGGTGCTGACGGGCCCCGAGACCCGAACCACGTCGCCACTGCGCATCCTTCGCACCGAGACGCTGGAGGTCGCGGGCGTGGAAGGTCTTTATCCCGCAGGCGAGGGCGCAGGCTACGCGGGCGGCATCGTGTCCTCCGCCGTGGACGGCATCCGCGTGGCACTTTCCATCTTAGGCGAAAGATAAAAATTTCGGTCATAAATCCATCTCCTCCCCCATATATTTGGAGTGAAAACCCATTTAGGAGGAATGAAAGATGGTAATCGAACGCGACAATACCCAAGACTCCCCTCGATCCCTGTGGAAGCGGATCGGCAAACGCAACCTTATTATTATGGCCGCGGTGCTTGTGATCGGCGCCGCCGTGTGGCTCAACTGGATGCTCCTCTCCCCCGAGGAGGGCTATGACGGCTACGATCAGACGGGCGTCAACGGCACCGCAAGCGACGTAAGCAACGAGGCCGAGGGCGACACCTATTTCGCCACCATGCAGGTCAGCCGCAAGCGCGCACGCGACGAGGCACTGGAGGTGCTTCAGTCGGTGGTGGACAATGCCGACGCCGACGAGGCAGTCAAGACACAGGCTCTGACCGACATCAACCGACTGGCGTTGGAAATGGCGGCAGAATCCAACATCGAAACGCTGGTTATGGCCAAGGGCTTTGAGGACTGTGTGGCCGTCATCAACGGCGACACCGCCACCATTGTGGTCAAGGCCAAGGGCGATTCCCTGCTTGCCAACGAGATCGCGCAGATCAACGAGATCGTCTACGAGCAGGCCAAGATCGCGCCCGTCAACGTAAAGATCACCGAACGATAAAGGAAGAGCGCTTATGACTCACGTCATAGGCGCTTTTTTGGAAACGAGGCTATTTTGAAACACGTTCTGACAGTTTTCGGCACGCGCCCCGAGGCCATCAAGATGTGCCCCTTGGTGGAGGAGCTGCGCCGCCGTGGGCACGGGACCTCGGTGTGCGTGACGGGTCAGCACCGAGAGATGCTGGAGGGGGCGCTTGCCGCCTTCGGGGTGACGCCCGACTACCGACTTTTTGTGATGCGGGAGGGGCAAAGTCTTACGTCCCTGACGGCTCGGGTGCTTGAAGGGGTGGACGGGGTGCTGGGGCCGGCGCGCCCCTCTCTCGTGCTTGTGCACGGGGACACCACCACCGCTCTTGGAGCGGCGCCTGCCGCCTTTTATCGGCAGATCCCCGTGGGGCACGTGGAGGCAGGGCTTCGCACCTATCGGATGGACGCTCCCTTCCCCGAGGAGCTCAATCGCCGCGGCGTGGGGCTTGTGGCACATCTTCATTTTGCCCCCACCGAGGGGGCGCGGCGCAATTTGCTCCGCGAGGGCGTAGCGGAGGATGCCGTGTTCGTCACGGGCAACACGGTGGTGGATGCCCTTAAAGCCACCGTCAAAAAGGACTTTTCCCATCCCCTCTGTTCCTTTCTTGAGGAGGGGTTCGCCGTGCTTCTGACCGTTCACAGACGGGAGAGCCTCGGCGCGCCCCTTGAGGGTATCCTTCGCGCCGTGCGGCAGGTGGCGGAGAGCCGACCGCATCTCAGGATCCTCTGCCCCGCCCACAAAAATCCCCTTGTGGAGGGGGCGGTGCGGCGCGTGCTTGGGGGATGCCAAAACGTCCGCGTCACCGAGCCGCTTGGGGTGGTGGAGTTTCACAATCTCCTGGCGCGGTGTCGCCTGGTGCTCACCGACAGCGGCGGCATTCAGGAGGAGGCGACGGCTATGGGCAAGCCTACCCTCGTTCTCCGTGACACCACCGAGCGCCCCGAGGGCGTGGAGACGGGGTGTCTTCGTCTTGTGGGGACAAAGGAGCAAGCCGTCGCCCGCGCCTTTGCCGACCTTCTTGACGATCCCGATGTCCTCGCCCGTATGGCGTCCTCCCCCAACCCATACGGCGACGGCCACGCCTGCCGCCGCATTGTGGATATTTTGGAGCAGTGGGCGCCTTAGCGAAATAATATACCTTCAAATTTTGATTTATCGGCATGTTCGCAGTCGCTCTGTAAGGCTCCCTCCGGGAGGGAGCTGGCGCCGAAGGCGACTGAGGGAGCACGCGTGACAAAGCCTTTTGCGCCTTGGTATGGCAAGCGTTTGTCACTTGTACCGCA
>JAZLBM010000302.1:0-2706 GCA_045613705.1 Eubacteriales bacterium
GCTTCAACAACCTTTTTTGCAATAAATTCCGTTACGCCCACATAGTTCTTCATAAGCACATCGGGATCTTTGAATACTGCTGTATTGATCTGCTGAAGGATGTAACATTTTTCAACACCGTCATCATCAAGTGCGATTTGAGGGTCAAATTCAATTTGTAAGGGTGCTGTATTACCGTATCCGCATTGAACGGAAGCAATACCGTTTGATTGACCTGTTGCAGCGCCGTCAACTCTGAAATGCGGGTTGGGGTTAGCGCCGTGGGAAATGGGCTCCCCTGCTCTTCTGCCGTCTGGGGTCGCGCCTACGGCGTTGCCGTATTCAATGGTGCGCGCCCAGGAGAACCAACCGGGCACAAGCTGACGGCCGTTGGGCATCTTTTGTGCCTTCACAAGACGCGTCCAACTCTCGGTGAGGCGCTTCGCCCACTCGTCGGAGACGGTGTTGCCGTGGCAGTATTTCGGCGAAGAATTCAGCATCAGGCGAACGCGCTCGTCGGCAAAATTGCTGTCAAGCGCCGCGTAAAGCTCGTCCCACGTCAGCACCTTTTCTCTCTCGATTCTCGTTGTGATGGCACCGAAGGAGTCGGCCACCACCGCAAGTCCCGCGCCGTCCACGCCAACGGTAAACAGCTCGGCGCACTGTGAGGCATCCAGTCCCCTCTCAAGGGAGCCGCAGAACATCAGATTCATGATCAGCTCGGGGGTCACCTCGTGAATGTGGTCAAGGTGCAGATTCACACCCGCCGCCGTGACCTCAATGGCCTTTTCCAGGTGCTTTTCAAAGATCTCATACAGACGGGAAGCAGACTTGTTCGCCTCCCCGCGCATCTCCTCAAGCGCCACCTCAAGAACCTTGGCAATATTGACCTTCACGGTGTCGTTCATAGGAAATTCCTTGCCCGGTACCGCCATCCAGTTGCATCCCACGGCAATACGCTCGCGGGCGGTCTTCTTGTCCACGCCGTTCTTCATATAGCCCTCGCAAAGGGTCTTGTCACCGCAGAAGCGAGGCCAGCCGTTCTTGTTCTTAAAGAGGTATTCCACCGCGCGGCGAAGGAATACGGGATCGCAATTCTCGTGAACGCGCACGGTAAGATTGCAGGAAATATTGATGGCATCCGCCGCCTCAAGAATGAGGTAGGACAGATGGTTGGTGATGTCGCGATCCTCGGCGTCAACGCCCGAGATCTGATAATAATGGGGATCGATGAGAAGAAGATTGGCGATGAGGAACTTGGCCGTCTCATCGTCAAGAATTCCCGCCTTCACGTCGGCTTCATAATAAGGAAGCAGAATTGTGTCAAGCTGGAAGCCCGCGCCGTCACGAGTGTAAATACGGGAAGCACAGTTAAAGAAGCTGACCCATTGACACGCCTCGTGAAAGGTCTCGGGCTTGCCAAGACGAACCCTTTCGCAAACCGAAAGCATCTTCTTGAGGCTTGCCTTGATCTCGGGGCGCGCCTCCGCGGGGATCATCTCGCGGATCTTCTCAATATGTCTGTCCACGAAATCCACGATGGCGCGGACGCACTTCTCCTCCGCGTCGTAGAAATCCTTCTTGTCGGGGTTGACCTTGCGGTACTTCTCTATTTTGTCAAGCAGACCGCCGAACCCAAGACCGAGACCGATGCGATAGTCGCAGGCAAAATGCGCGTCGCCGTCGATACCCGTCTGAATGTTGTACTTTTTCTGCAGGGGCTTGAGGTCATCGTAGGGAAAGCGCTTTTCGTCCCAGCGCTTGCTCCATTGCGCCGTCACGCCGCCGCCCGTAATGAAATTGCGAAGCTTTTCGTTCTTCTTGATCCAATCGGGCATATAGTGCACGTCACCGCGGTAGTTGACCAGCATATCCCGCCATCGGCCGCAAAGCATTTCCATAGGATCCACGTAGGCGGGATGCGCCGCAAGCACGCGGCAGAAATTCTCGCTCATACCGTCAAGCCCGTAGAAGCTTCCGTTTTCGCTATTGTACCAAGGCTCGGCATAATAGCCCTCGGGCAGTGGAACGGTACCGAAATCGTCAAGGTCGGTGTAGCCGTTCTGTTCCCTTTTGGCAAGGGTATGGGCGATCTTGGTGCGCCGCATTGCGTCCAGTCTATCTTGATAAGTCAGCATACTTTCTGAGTTCCTCCATTTGCTGATTGGAAGGGGTTGTGAACTCCTGCATTTCCAGTCCCAACGCCTCCGCTTTGGAGAGGCCGAGGGGATGGTAGGGCAAGAGCTCGTAGGCGATCACGCTGTCAAGTGTCCGCAAGAACGCCGCCGTCCGGGACACGTTTTCCACCGTATCGTTGATGCCGGGGATAATGGGCGTGCGGATGATCATGGGAATACCAAGCGCGCTTGCGCGGCGCAGATTCTCCTTGATCTCCTCGTTTCCGATGCCTACGTATTTCTTGTGTATTTCGCTGTCAAAAATCTTCACGTCCGCCATAATAAGATCAAGGGAGCCGAGAAGCTCTCCGTCAAAGCGGTACATAGAGGTCTCCACGCCCACGTGGATACCCTCGCGGTGGCAGGCCTCAATGAGCGCCATGGTGAAGTCACGATGTGCCAAGGGCTCGCCGCCCGAAATGGTGAGACCGCCACGGTCACCGTAATATGCCCTGTCGGCAAGCACCTCGGTCATCACCTCATCTACCGTCATTTCGCGTCCGCACATGACCTTCGCCCCCGCATAGCACCCTTCTGCGCACTTGCCGCA
>JAZLBM010000303.1:0-3024 GCA_045613705.1 Eubacteriales bacterium
CCTTCTCCCGTTCTCGGAGAAGGCTTTAAATCCACCGACAAATCAAAATTTGAACCCCAAGAAAAACAAAAAGCCGAGGCGCAGCCTCGGCTTTGATGCTCTTTTGATGCTTCAAAAACGGAATTAAAGGGCCTCCATAAGACCGGCGACAACGCCGATGATGAAGGAGAATGCGAGGATCACGAGGGACACGATTCCCACGGCAAGACCAATCTTGGCAAGGATGCTGCCCGCCTTGGCGCGTCCGTCAAGCTCGCCCGCATAGGCCTGATACAGCGCCGCCTTCTTTTTGGCAACGGCGGACATAATGAGACCTGCGATGGCAAGCCAGCCGCTTGCACAGAAGATCAGACCCAGAAGTCCGAGGGTGAATACCGAGCCCCCAAGGGTCTTCTTCAGCTCCTCAAATTCGTTATTGACAACGGGCTCTGCCGCGTCAACGGGGGTCGCCTCGACCTCCGCGCCGCAATTCTGGCAGAACTTACCGTTCTCCTCTACATCGGTTCCACAGTACTTACAATACATAAGAATACCTCCTTAAGCGCCCGCGAGGATCATAGCGGCGATCAGAATACCGAAATACAGGGTGAAGAAAATGGTATATCCGATACCGAGACCCAATCCCACGTTCGAAATGATTCTTGCCGCGTGGGGGCGACCGGCACAGGTGCCGAATTCCTCCTCAAATTCGCGGACACGGCGTCGGGCTCCTGCAGAGATGATCCAACCGACGAGAGACAGAAGGCCGGTGCTGGAAAGCGCGGCGCCGGTGATGCTCTTGCGGAACATCGTGCCTATAAGCATCTCTTTTCTTCTTTCCTTTGCCGCCTCGTCTACTACGGGAGCGGTGGGTTCCGTTACGGTCTGCGCACTGCCGCAAGCAGGGCAGAACTTATCCGTGGCCTCGATCTGAGAACCGCAATTTCTGCAAAACATAATGCCTCCTTATTAAGCCTTAAGCCATTCCGATTCCGATTACGATCATAAGTACTACGTAAAGGGTGAAGAAGATACCAAAGCCAAGACCGATGCCGGAAATGATGTTTGCGGCAAGGGCACGACCGGTCAGCTCGTTGTACTTCTTCTTATAGGCGCGTACGCGGCGTCTTACCTTGGCGGAGATGATCCAACCAACGAGGGAAAGCAGACCCGTGCCCGAGAAGATCGCGCCGGTAATGCTCTTCTTCAGAAGCTTTCCGGCATCCTCGTCCTTCTGTGCCTCTACCTCAGGGGAGGGGAGAACCTCGGGGGTAACGACCGCCTCGGCTACGTCCTGTGCGCTACCGCACGCGGGGCAGAACTTGTCATTTTGCTCAACCTGAGTGCCGCAATTCTTACAATACATAATCATTCTCCTTTGCTGTTTTGTTTTTTGAAAAATATTGGTCAAGAAACGCTTTTATGGCGTTATCATACCGTTCGGTGTCGGTGACGCGGAGCATAGAGTGCGCTCCGTGGGGGAACCAGACCAGCTGCTTTTTGTCGGTGCCCAGCTTGTCGTAAAGCTTTTCGGCAAAGGCGGGGACGGAATAGGGATCCTCGCGGCTGTAGAGCATCAGCATGGGTCGGGTCTGCTTGTGGATCACGTCGATGGGGCCATAGCGCATAGAGTGACCCGTGTAGTGCTTCATCCACATATCGATCATACCGTAGAACATAAAGACGGGCTTTTTGCGCTCGATGAGGTGGTTTTTCATAGATTCGCCGAAGTTGGCGAACATACCGTCGGCAACGATGCCCACGATGTAGTCGGGGCAATCCTCGGAGGTGAGGGCAAGCGTTCCGCCCGCGGCGCCGATACAGATGCCGTGAAAGAGCACCTGCTTCACGCCCTCCACGTCGTGGAGATAGCGCGCCCACGCCAGCTGGTCGCGGCTTTCCTCAAAGCCTACGGTGTTGAACTCGCCGCCGCTGAGACCGTGTGCACGGGGGTCGACTACAAGCACGTTCCACCCTGCCTCGGCATAGGGAATGGCGAAATAGTAGCCGTAACGGAGGCTTTCGGTACGACCCGACAGAATAAACACGCTTCTTTCGTGCCCAAAATCGTAATACTCACCGTAAAGGTCGATGCCGTCACGGGTAATATGAGCATCTTTTTTGAATTTGAGAAATTTTTCGTGCCACGCCATACCCTCCTCGTCCATTTTCACCGACAGAGGATCGTGGCTTTGCAGCTCGCGGGCCCATTTGTCGGGGGTCTTGCGGCGCAGGGTGGCGTCGTAGACACATTTGGAGGCGATGAGGTAGGAGAGGGGCCAGAAGAGAAGGCCGAAGATGGCAAGCGCCGTTCCGATGATGATGAAGATCTGGGAAATACTGCCGAAGGACAGAGAATCCACCAGAAGTAAGATGGCATTAAGCACGGCGACGTCTCCTTTCGGCTCTTGCGGCACGCTCGGCCGCCTTGCGGCGCTCCAGCTCCTCGCGAAGCTCCAGCACGTGGCTGTGGATGGCCGCGTTTGCGGCTTCTAATTCCTCACGGGTGGGGGTGCGCCCCTCGGAGGTGACGTAGTCGGAGAGATGGATCTCTTTGCCCACGATGATGCGCGCGCGCTTGTGGAAGCCGTAGGCACCGTCGGTGACAATGGGAATGATGGGGCATTTCGCTCTGTGAGCGATGACGATGTAGCTCTTTTTGAACTCGTGGATCTTACCGTCGAGGGTGTTGTGCCCCTCGGGGAAGATCTGCACCAGCTGACCGCGACGGATCACGTCGGCGCACACGTCCATAAAGCGCATATTTTTGGTGGTTCTGTCTGCCTTGATGACGCCGAAAAAGCGCATGCCGAAGGAAAGCAGACGGCTCTTGAAGGGATCCTCACCTGCCACCACGTTCAGCTTTCGGGGGAGCACCACGAACATACTCATTAAGTAGTCGAGAAAGCAGAAGTGGTTGGTGATGATCAGCGCGCCACCCTCCTTCCACGGGCGACGGCGGGCGCCGTCCTCGTAGTAGGTCTTGCGGGTGAAGAGACAGAACTGAAAGGGAATGCAGGTGATGATGGCCACCCAGCGGAAAAA
>JAZLBM010000304.1:0-2800 GCA_045613705.1 Eubacteriales bacterium
CTGACAGCACGTGTCCGTCAGCGAAAGAATGCGAGCATTCTGTTCGCAGACGGGCTCGTGCGCCATCGCCTTCTCGCGCGCGAGAAGGCTACAAAATGACTTTGCCAATGCCCCTACCTGAAAGTTCTGGGAGGTGTTGGAACCTTCTTCCAAGAAGGTTCTGACCTCTCTCGTAAGTCGGGTTAATTGTCCCTTCTCCTCCCCGATAAATCAAAATTTACATCCCTCAAACCTTCTCAAAGAAGGTATCGGGGTGGGTGGGGTCGAAGGACTCGTTTGCCCACATCAGGGTGACGAGATCCTCGGTGTCCGACAGGTTGATGATATTATGGGTATAGCCGGGGAGCATATGGATGGCCTCGATCGTGTCGCCCGAAACGTCAAATCGGAGCACCTCGTCAGAGCCGATGCGGCGCTGCTCGATGCGTCCGTGGCCCGAAACCACGATAAAGAACTCCCACTTGGTATTGTGCCAATGCTGACCCTTGGTAATGCTCGGCTTTGAGATATTCACAGAAAACTGTCCGCAGCCCGCGGTCTTCAAGAGCTCGGTGAAGGAGCCGCGATCGTCCACGTTCATCTTGAGGGGAAAGATCGCCTTGTCACGGGGCAGATACGATAAATAGGTAGAATACAGCTTCTTCGCAAAGCTGTTTTCGGGAATTTCTGGCATCATAAGCGTCTTCGGCTGGTCGCGGAAGGACTCAAGAAGCGCCACGATCTCCCCAAGGGTCACGCGGTGCGTCGTGGGTGCCGCACAATAGGTGCCGCTCTCGCAAAGCACCGTGCGGATGCCGTCAAACTCACAGCGGTGCTCCCTGCCCTCAAGAGCGTCCAGCATCTCCTCCACGAGATCGTCGATATAGAGAAGCTCCAGCTCCACGGCGGGGTCGCTTACCGTGATCGCGAGATCGTTTGCCATATTGTTGCAGAAGGTGGCAACCGCCGAGTTGTAGTTGGGGCGGCACCACTTGCCAAAGAGGTTGGGGAAGCGGTACACGAGAACCTTCGCGCCCGTCTCGGCGGCGTAGCCGAGCATCAGCTCCTCGCCCGCCTTCTTGCTTCTGCCGTAATCGCTGTCGTAGCGGCCGATGCAGGTAGCCTGAATGGAGGAGGAGATCATAACGGGACAGGTGTTGTTGTACCTTTTGAGGGTCTCAAGAAGGGTGGAGGTAAAGCCGAAATTGCCCTCCATAAACTCCTTCGGATCCCGGGGACGGTTCACGCCCGCAAGATGAAAGACAAAGTCCGCCTTCGCGCACGCCTCCTCCAAAACCGAGGCAGGGGTGCCCAGGTCGTATTCCCAGATCTCGCCAATGGCAAGGGCGGGACGGGTGCGGTTCTTGCCATCGCGAACCGTCTTTAAGTTCTCAACAAGGTTCTTGCCGACGAAGCCCGCCGCGCCTGTAATCAATATATTCATCAGAATTTTCTCCAAACCATTTTGTTGACCACGCCCACGTAGGACTGGATGATCTTGACCACCTTGGTGGACACGTTTTCTTCGATGTAATCGGGTACGGGAATGCCGTAGTCGCCGTTGCGGTTCATCTCCACGGCCGTCTCCACCGACTGCAGAAGTCCCTTTTCGTCGATGCCCGAAAGGATGAAGCAGGCCTTGTCAAGCGCCTCGGGGCGCTCGGTGGAGGTGCGGATGCAGATGGCGGGGAAGGGCTTGCCGATGGAGGTGAAGAAGCTGGACTCCTCGGGCAGAGTGCCGCTGTCGGACACCACCGCAAAGGCGTTCATCTGCAGACAGTTGTAGTCGTGGAAGCCGAGAGGCTCCTGACGGATGACGCGGGGGTCAAGCTTGAAGCCGCTGGCGTCAAGGCGGTTGCGGCTACGGGGATGGCAAGAATAGAGGATGGGCATATCGTACTTCTCTGCCATCTTGTTAATGGCGGAAAAGAGGCTTATGAAGTTGGCCTCGGTGTCGATATTCTCCTCGCGGTGCGCCGAAAGAAGGATGTATCGGCCCTTCTCAAGACCCAAGCGCGCGTGTACGTCGGATGCCTCGATCTCGGCAAGGTTGTTTGCAAGAACCTCCGCCATAGGCGAGCCCGTCACGTAGGTGCGCTCCTTGGGAAGACCGCAGTCGGCAAGGTAGCGGCGCGCGTGCTCGGAGTAGGCCAAGTTTACGTCGGAGATGATGTCCACGATGCGGCGGTTGGTCTCCTCGGGCAGACACTCGTCCTTACAGCGGTTGCCCGCCTCCATATGGAAGATGGGAATGTGCAGACGCTTCGCACCGATGACCGACAGACAAGAGTTGGTGTCGCCGAGAACAAGAACCGCGTCGGGCTTGATTTCTGCCATCAGCTTGTAGGATCTCGCGATGATGTTACCACAGGTCTCGCCAAGGTCGGCGCCGACGGCGTCAAGATACACCTCGGGATCGGCCAGCTTCAGATCGCGGAAGAACACGCCGTTGAGATTGTAGTCGTAGTTCTGACCCGTGTGTGCCAGAATGGTGTCAAAATAGGTGCGGCACTTGTTAATAACCGCCGCAAGACGAATGATCTCGGGACGGGTGCCCACGATGATGAGCAGCTTGAGCTTGCCGTTCTCCTGCCATTTTACGTTCTTAAAATCGGCATTCTTGTTTTCCATTGCTTTCTCCTTGGAGATGAATTTTGGGTGGTTTCAAATTTTGATTTAGCGGTGTCTTCACGGCGAGATTTTAAAGGCTTCTCCAAGATGGAGAAGCTCCCGCGTAGCGGGTGATGAGGGTGCGAAGGCTTATGGCACGCGGAATTGGCGCACACTCATCCGTCGCCTGCGGCGCCACCTTCCCTATCTT
>JAZLBM010000305.1:0-8867 GCA_045613705.1 Eubacteriales bacterium
TCCGTTCGACTTGAATGTGTTATGCACGCCGCCAGCGTTCATCCTGAGCCAGGATCAAACTCTCGAATGTTTGTATCTAATCCTTTCTTACGAAAGGGTCAAATCTTGATTCGAGCTTGATTGCTCTTTACTTTTTGTTTGAGTAGTATTTCTCTCAGAATCTTCGAGTTCCGTTCTCGCACATACTGACATGTTTCCATGTCCCAATGCTTGTACTTTCCTCTTGTTGTTCAATTTTCAATGACCGATTTTGCTCCGCTCTTTGCGGCGCTCGACTATTATATCACACTGCTTCTCATTTGTCAAGCACTTTTTGAAAGTTTTTTCAACTTTTTTCAAAAACTTTTTCGCGCTCTCCCTCAAAAAGGCAGCTTGCCTATTCTACTACATTCCCCCCGCTTTGTCAATAGGTTTTTTAAAAGTTTTTGGGGATTTTTTAAAATTATGCGCCAAAGCCGCCATCAACGCCCAAAATCTGCCCCGTGACAAAGCTTGCGCCCTCGGAAGAAAGCCAAAAAACGGCGTTTGCCACGTCCTCGGGCTGACCGATTCGGCAAAGAGGCGTCTCCTCGCAAAGCGCCGAAAGGGTTTCTTCATCAAAGCAAGCATTCATATCGGTGGCGATCACGCCCGGCTCCACACAGTTCACCGTGATGCCGGAGGGCCCCAGCTCCTTGGCAAGCGCGCGGGTCAGACCCTCAAGTCCCGCCTTGGTTGCCGAGTATGCCACCTCGCAAGAAGCGCCCACTCTGCCCCAGACCGAGCCGATATTGATAATACGACCGCTCTTTTGGTTCACCATCGTCCTTGACGCCTCTCTCGACGCGACCACCGCCGCACCCAGATTGGTATCCACAAGCCGACGCCATTCCGCATCGCTCATATCCGAGAAAAGTCCCACAAGAGAAATGCCCGCGTTGTTCACGAGGACATCGATTCCGCCAAGACGGCGAGTTGCCTCGTGCACCGCAACGGCAAGAGCCTCACCGTCCGAAACGTCGATCTGAATGGCGATGGCACCCGTCTCTTCGGCAAGCGCGCGTGCCTGTGCCACGCTTTTATTATATAGGAAGACAACCGCGTCGCCCGCCTCTCTGAATTTGCGGACGCAAGCGGCACCGATGCCGCGGGATCCGCCCGTAATCAAAACTCGTTTCATAGTACACCTCATTTCTTGATGATTCGTGTTCCGTCACTTACAAATATCATAGTCCCCTCTTCGTCCGTCCGATAGACGGTGGCGCCCACCTTGGCATAGGACACAAGTGCCTCGCCCGAAGGATGTCCGAAGGCGTTTTCGCCGCAGGACACGGCAACGATCTCGGGCGAGACCGCCGCGAGAAAGGCATCGGTATTGGACGTAGCCGCGCCGTGATGCCCCGCGTGGAAGAAGGTACAATCCAACAGTTCCGCTCCGTGCAGGGCGAGCATTTCCGCTTCGGATCGTACTTCCGCATCTCCCGTGAAAAGAAAGGACGTCTCGCCAAAGTCCACCCGAAGCGCCACGCTGTAATCGTTAATGGTATCGTAATCGGGAGAATTTGGCGCCAGGATCGTGAAGGTCACCTCGCCCAAAGAATAGGTCTGCTCCGCCACCGCAGGAATCACGCTTGCGCTTCGTGCCGCCAAAGCATCGCAAAATCCGCGATACACGTCGGTGTCGGGCACGTCGCTCTCGTGGATGGAGGGCAGGATCACCCACTCCACCGCAAAGGCTTCCAGTACCGCCGCAGCGCCGCCGATATGGTCGGAATCCGGATGGGTAAAGATGGCGTAAGCAATCGTGTCCACACCCGCCGCGCGCAGGTAGCGCACCACCTCTTCGTCGGTTTCTGCCTCACCCGCGTCGATCAGAACGTATCCCGCCGACGTGCGGATCAAGGTACAATCCGCCTGATCTACGTCGATCACGTGGATCTCCACCGTTCCCTCTGCAAGTAGAGGAAGACGGCGCTCGGGAAAGCCGATGCGCCATTGATAGACCGCCGCGAACAGAATAACGAGAACGGCAAGGGTGGCAAACACAAGTCGCCGCGTTCGGATTCGCATCGGTCATCAACTCCCTTCATAGAAATCCATTCTATCATATATTTATATAAAAATCAACATCTGGCGAAAAAAAGCGTTTGCGAGACGACGTTTTTGCCGCTCCGTGCATACGCCGCCGCAAAACGAGGAACAATGAAGGTAGTTTCCCAACGAATTTCAAACCGAGGTGCTTTATGAAAATCAAATGGCTCTCCCTTCTCCTGGCGCTCCTTCTTGTCGCAAGTGTCGGCGTGCTCTCCGGATGCTCGACGAAGCGCGGAGCCGCCGACGTTCACGTTTTTTACTACACCTACAGCGATCCCTACATCTCCACCGTTCGCTCCGCTCTTGACGAGAAGCTGAGGGACGCGGGGATCCAATTTCAGGATCACGACAGCAACAACAGTCAGACCACCCAGACCGAGCAGGTGCAGACAGCCATTACCAAGGGCGCCAAGCTTCTGATCGTCAACATCGTTACCACCGGCTCGGACGACGCGGCAAGCGGCATCGTATCGCTCGCCAAAAGCGCGGGCATTCCCGTCATTTTCTTCAACCGAGAGGTATCCGATTCCGTGGTGAACAGTTATGACAAGTGCGTGTTTGTGGGCACAGACGCCGCCGAGGCAGGCTATCTGCAGGGCGATATGGTGGGCGACTACGTGGTGGCGAACTACGACCGCATCGATCTCAACGGCGACGGCAAGATCTCCTACGTGATGTTTATGGGTGAAAAGGGCAACAACGAGGCCATCTACCGCACGCAATATTCGGTGGAGAACGCCAACAAAAAGCTTGTGGCGGCGGGAAAGCCTGAGCTGGTCTTTTACGACACCGCCAACACCGACCGCTATCTTCTTGACCGTGAGGGCAAATGGTCGGCGCAGGCCGCAAACGAGTATATGACCACCATCCTCGCCTCCTACAGCACTGCCAACAACAATATGGTGGAGCTGATCATCTGCAACAACGACGGCATGGCGGAGGGTGCCATCTCGGCGCTGGCGAGCGCGGGATATAATAAAGGAAGCGATGGCGTGACCATCCCCGTGTTCGGCGTGGACGCCACGTCGGCGGCACGCCAACTGATCCGCGCAGGCAAGATGGCGGGCACCATCAAGCAGGACGCCGACGGCATGGCAGATGCCATTGAGGAGATCGCGGAAAACGTGCTCGAGGGCGAGTCGCTTCTTGACGGCATGAACGACTACACCGTGGACAGCGGCGTGGCAAAGGTGCGCATTTCCTACGCGGTGTATCTTGGCGACGAAAACGATTAAAGGGGCGCGCGCCCCTACATAGAAAAAGAGGTGAAACGAATGCAAACGACTCCCCAAAATCACATTCTCCTTGAGATGAGGAGCATCACAAAAGAATTCCCCGGAGTCAAGGCGCTGGACGGCGTATCCCTTCAGGTGCGGCGCGGAACGGTGCACGCGTTGATGGGAGAAAACGGAGCGGGAAAATCCACGCTGATGAAGTGCCTCTTCGGCATCTACAACCGCGACGGCGGCGAGATCCTTCTGGACGGTCATCCCGTGTCCTTCCGCAACCCCAAGGAGGCCTTGGAAAGCGGCGTCGCTATGGTACATCAGGAGTTGAATCAAGCCCTCAAGCGAAGCGTGATGGACAACATCTGGCTTGGGCGCTACCCTACCACCCTCGGCATTTTCACCGATGCCAAAAGGATGTATGAGGACACCCAAAGAATTTTCGAGGAGCTTGATATCCGCATCGATCCCAAGCGCATCATGGGCACCCTTCCCGTGGCAGACCGACAGATGGTGGAGATCGCCAAGGCCGTCTCCTACGGCGCCAAGATCATCGTGCTGGACGAGCCCACCTCCTCCCTCAACGAAAAAGAGGTCGCCCATCTCTTCCGCATTATCCGCAAGCTGAAGGAAGACGGATGCGGCATCATCTATATTTCCCATAAAATGGAGGAGATCCTTCGCATATCCGACGACGTGACGGTGATGCGAGACGGCACTCACGTGGCAACCGCCCCTGCCGAATCCCTCACCATCGACGGCATCATTCGCCTTATGGTGGGCCGCGAATTGACCCATCGCTTCCCCAAAAAGGACAACAAGCCGGGCAAGGTGACCCTTCGGATCGAGGGGTTATCCGCCCGTCACGCCCCCATCAAGGAGCTTTCCTTTTCGGTGCGGAGGGGTGAGATCGTGGGTCTTGCGGGGCTTGCGGGCTCGGGGCGCACCGAGGTGTTAGAGTGCCTCTTCGGTCTTTTGACCAAGGAGGAGGGCAAGATCTATCTTGACGGACATCGCATTTATAACCGCAACCCGCGGGAGGCCATTGCCAACGGCTTTGCGCTTCTGACCGAGGAACGCCGCGCCACGGGCATCTTCGGCATTCTCGATATCACCGACAACACCGTCATCTCCAGCCTCAAAAAATACAGCGGCCCCTTTGGCCTTCGGAAAAGCGAAATGAAAAAAGACACCGACCGTGCCATCGAGTCCATGCGTGTCAAGACCCCGTCTGCCGCCACCAAGATCCGTACGCTATCGGGGGGCAATCAGCAAAAGGTGATCCTTGGGCGCTGGCTTCTCACAAAGCCCTCGGTGCTCCTTTTAGACGAGCCCACACGCGGCATTGACGTGGGCGCCAAATACGAGATCTATCAGCTGATGATCCGCCTTGCCGCCGAAGGGCGCTCCATCCTTATGGTGTCAAGCGAAATGCCGGAGCTCCTCGGCGTTTGCGACCGCATTCTGGTGATGTCGGGCGGTCGGCTTGCCGGCGAGGTGAATGCCGCCACCGCCACCCAGGAGGAAATCATGGCGCTTGCGGCAAAATACGTGTAGAGGAAAGGACGATCTATGCTCAAAAAACGATTCATCCATTTTCGAAGGCTCTCCTCCGCAGAACGACGGACGTCGGCGCGCGAATTTGTTATCAATAACCTTTTATATATTCTTCTTGCCGTCGCCATCATCGGCATCACTGTCTACGATCCCCGTTTTCTGTCCCTTTCATCCATCGTCAACATCATTTCGCTATCGGCGGCCAATCTGCCCATTGCCCTCGGCATCGCGGGGTGCATCATCCTCACGGGCACCGACCTCTCCGCAGGACGCATCGTGGGTCTTACGGCGTGTGTTGCCGCCTCGCTCTTGCAGGCAACGGGCTACGCGGGCAAGATGTTCCCAAATCTCGGAACGCTTCCCCTCATTGTCGTTTTCCTCATCGCCATCGCCATCGGCGCCCTCGTGGGCTTTATCAACGGCTTTTGCACCGCGAAATTCAATCTGCACCCCTTCATCGTCACCCTTGCCACCCAGTTGATCACCTACGGCGCGCTTCTCATCTATCTGATGCAGGGCACCAACAACGGGCAGTCCATCTCGGGACTTGATACCCGATATACCGATTTTATTACGGGAAGCCTGTTTCGCATCGGAGCAACTTCCATTCCCAACTACGTCTTATATTCCCTGCTCATCACCGCTCTTATGTGGTTTGTCTGGAATAAGACCGCCTTCGGCAAGAATATGTTTGCCGTGGGCTCTAACCCCGAGGCGGCCAACGTGTCGGGCGTCAACGTGGCGCGCACCATCATTCTCGTCTTCACGCTGGCAGGCGTGATGTACGGAATCACGGGCTTTATCGAAGCGGCGCGCATCGGCTCCAACAGCGCATCGACGGGTCTTAATTACGAGCTTGACGCCATTGCCGCCTGTGTCATCGGCGGTGTTTCCTTCGTGGGCGGCATCGGAAGGATCGGCGGCGTGATCCTCGGCGTGGTGCTCCTTCGTATCATTTTCGTCGGGCTCACCTTCCTCGGCATCGACTCCAATATGCAGTATATCATCAAGGGTCTGATCATCCTCGTTGCCTGCGCCATCGATATGCGGAAATATTTGGTGAAAAGATAAATTGATGTTTGCCGCGCAGAAGCGCGAGTGCAGAATGTAGAGTGCAGAGTGCAGAATGCAGAGTGCAGAGTTAAAAATTGATGTTTATCGGTGTGTTATGTCTATCCGCAAACGAACGAATTTGATCTAAACATTGTAGGGACAGGCGTCCTCGACTGTCCGCGACAAAGGATTTTGCAATTTCAAAATTGGTAAAATCCTTTTGTAGAAGGTGTTTATGCACAGCCGCAAACAAAATCAATTTTCTTCGTTTTTGGACAGTCGAGGACGCCTGTCCCTACGGTTATGAGGGCACGATTTCGTTTCTGCTTGTCCATATCGAACCACCGATAAATCAAAATTTGAACGGTAAATTTATGTTTAGCGGTTTGATATCTTTGTCGTAGGGGCGATTCACGAATCGCCCGCAACGAGCGGTGCGCACCCGTGAAAATGGCTACAATCCAATATTTTCGGGCGATTCCCGACTTGCGAAGCAACGTCGCATCGCCCCTACCGAGTTTGTGCGAACCTCAAACACACCGACAAATCAAAATTTGAAGCAAAAAAGCAGACGCGTCGCGTCTGCTTTTGATTTTGCTTATCTTGTCCAACCCTCGCCGTTGATCTCGTGGGCACGGTGGATGGTCACAAAGGCATTTTTGTCCTCGTGGCCGATAATATTCATAAGCTCGCTATACTGACGGATGGTGAAGGACACCATAACCGATTTCTTGTCCTCTCCCGAATAGCCGCCCACCACGTCGGTGATGGTACTGGTTCGGTTCATACGCTCGATGACCGCACGGTTGATGGCCTCGTGTTTTGTGGTCACGATCTGCGCGATGAACGCCTCGTTTCCGCCAAGGAAGACCTTATCCACCATAACGGCGGCAATAAATGCGGAAATAATACCCAAAAGAGAGACCACGAAGTCGCCAATCACAAACATACCCAAAACCACGGCCGCGGCGTCCACGATGAAAAAAGCGATCGAGCTCTTCAGTCGCTTGAAGATCTTGCAAAGCAAGAAGGCAAGCACGTCAACGCCACCCGTGGAGCCGCCGCCAAGGAAGGTAATGGCGCATCCGACACCCACGCAAAGACCGCCAAAAATGGCCGCAAGCAACACCGAAATATCGGAATACTGGCTGGAGCCGAGATTTAAGAAGCCGCCCAACACTTCGGGTGCGGCAAGCTTTGTAAAGAGCGAGGTACCAAGAGGATAGACCACGGTGGAAACCAGGGTCTTCAAGGCAAAGTCCTTGCCCATCACAACAAATCCGAGGAAGAAAAGAACCCACGTCAAGACCGTGACGATCCTATCCGCCGTCAAAAATTCTATGGGAATCAAACGCGACAAAACGATCGAATAACCGGGAACGCCGCCCGATACCAATTCAAAAGGAAGAAGAAAAACCGCCGTGCCAAAGGAGAGAACCAGGGTTCCCGCCACCACGAAAGCAAAATTTTTCAATATCTGTTTCCATTCACTTTTCGTATGCTTCAAAATAACCTCCGAGGATTTCTATATCTTACGCCAAAGGCGCACGTTAACCCATAGTATTTTACCACATTTTCCCCCGGGATGCAACACACCGAGAAAATTTTTTTGCGGCGTTTGAAAAACTTCTTCCGCGGGTATACTAAAAGAAACTCAATGAAAAGGAGAATTCTTATGTTTTGCCTTCCCAAATCCTCCGGCAGCTCCTGCCACGAAAAGGACTCTCTCACCAAGCTCTCCTCCGCCGTGCTTCTTGTGGGCGGCGCTATGGCCATTGCCTACTACGGCTGGCAGCTCGCGGAAAAGCTGATGTGCGAATGTCACAAAAAAGGACGCTGCGACTGCGGATGCACCTATCCCGATCCGCCCCTTGACTACGACCACTTCAGCGAAAACGACTGCCTCTCCCACGATGCCAAGGACTATTACGGTCATTGCGGATGCTTTGACGATGCCAACGGCAATTCCGACTGCGATAAAGAGGAAGAGACCAAGTGACCGAAGCCCGAGATCAATCTCGGGCTTTTGTTTTTTTACAATTTACAAAATCGCTCTTGCCCTTTTTCCCCAAATGTGGTATGATAAAAGCATCAAATAAAAGGTGGTACTTATGGAACAGATCTATACCATACCCGTCAACGAGGCGTTTGAGGCAAGCGCCGCCGATCCCGCCTGCGGATGCGCCTTCTGCGCCCTTTACCGAAAGCTGGAGGAAAACGAGCTCGACCTGATCCTCGGCGCATCTATGATGGAGCCCGACGTGCGCATCAAAACCAACAAGCAGGGCTTTTGCAAGACCCATTACGATATGATGTTCGTTCGCAAGATCCGACTCGGTATGGCGCTCACCCTCGAAAGCCATCTTGACGAGCTTCGCGGCGAGATTTCGGACAACCCCATCACATCCTTGATGGGTGCGGGTAAAAAGGCGCAGAAGCGCATTGGGGATCTGGAGGATTCCTGCTACGTCTGTCGGCGCATTGAATTCAATTTTGCTCATATGGTGGAGACGGCGGTATATCTGTGGGAAAAGGATCCCGAATTCCGCGATAAGCTCCGCGCACAGCCTATGTTCTGTCTGCCCCACTACCGCCGACTTCTTGAGGTCGCCGAAAAGCGAATGAAAAAGAAGGAGCTCACCGAATTCGTTTCGGCCGCCGCCAAGGTCACCGAGACCTATTTCGATACCCTGCGCAACGACGTCAGCTGGTTCTGCAAAAAGTTCGACTACCGCTACGACGAGGAGCCCTGGTACAACTCCCGCGACGCGGTGGAGCGCGCTATGAAATTCCTCCGCTCCGATATTCACAGACAGTAATTCAAATTTTGATTTATAGGTGTGTTAGCACTCGCGTCGAAAGCCTTCCCTATGATAGGGAAGGTGTCGCGGAACGCGACGGATGAGTGTGCGCCGATTGCAGTTGTGATAAGGCTTCGCACCCTCATCAGGCGCTTCG
>JAZLBM010000306.1:0-2052 GCA_045613705.1 Eubacteriales bacterium
GATCAAATTTGTTTGTTTGCGCATAGACATAACTCACCGATAAACATCAATTTACCCGTAAAAAGGCATAGAAAAAACAGGGGTCATTTGACCCCTGTTTCCAAGTTTAATTACTTGTACTTGCGCTTTCTTGCGGCTTCAGACTTCTTCTTACGCTTAACACTAGGCTTTTCATAGTGTTCTCTCTTGCGAAGTTCAGCGAGGACGCCGGAACGAGCGCACTGGCGCTTAAAGCGACGAAGGGCACTGTCCAAGGACTCGCCTTCTTTAACTCTTACTTCTGCCATTACTGTTTCACTCCCTCCGCGTGCTGTGACTTTGGTCACAACAATACTCTTTTGCTATTATAACACAACGATTCTTCTCTGTCAAGAGAATTTTTAAATTTTTTCGCTATGTTTTTTGATTACTTAACAACGATGTTTACGATCTTGTTGGGAACGGCGATCTCCTTCACAACCGTCTTGCCTTCAATGGCACTTGCAACCGCTTCCTTCGCGGCGGCAATAGCGTCATCCTTGGGGCAGTTAAGAGGAAGCTCGATGGTCGCTCTTACCTTTCCGTTGACCTGAACGGCGATCTCAACGGTTGCGTCAACCGTCTTGGCCTCGTCGTACTCGGGCCAAGCAGCCAGCGAGCAAAGTCCCTCGCCGCCCATCTGCTCCCACATCTCCTCCGAGAGGTGAGGCGCGAAGGGGCAAAGAACCGCGATGAAGGCCATCAGCTGCTCACGGGTAAGGGAGCCGGCATCGGAAATATCATTGAGAAGTCCCATCATCGTCGCGATGGCGGTATTGAACTTCATATCCTCAATATCCTGAGATACCTTCTTGATCATCTTGTGGAAGGCAACCTCAAGCTTCTTGTTGGTCTCCTCAGAGATCATAGAGGGCAGATCTGCCACTCTGTCAAGGAATCTCTTACAACCCTTTACACTGCTTTCCGACCAGGGAGCGGCGCTTCCGTATTCACCCATAAAGAGGATGTACACACGAAGAACGTCAGCACCGAACTCGTTTACAACGTCAAGGGGGTCAACTACGTTACCCTTGGACTTACTCATCTTCTCGCCGTCGGGACCGAGAATCAGACCCTGAGCCGTTCTCTTTGCGTAAGGCTCGGAGGTAGGAACCTCGCCGAGGTCGTAAAGGAACTTGTGCCAGAAACGAGAATAGATCATATGACGGGTCACGTGCTCCATACCGCCGTTATACCAGTCAACGGGAAGCCAGTACTTCATCTCGTCGTAATCGGCAAGCTTCTCGTCGTTCTTGGGGTCGATATAGCGCAGGAAGTACCAGGACGAGCCTGCCCACTGGGGCATGGTGTCGGTCTCGCGCTTGGCGTCGCGTCCGCACTTGGGACACTTGCAGTTTACGTAGGAATCGATCTTGGCAAGAGGGCTTTCACCTCCCTCACCGGGAGCAAACTCCTTCACCTCGGGAAGGCGCAAAGGAAGCTCCTCATAGGGCACGGGAACCATACCGCAATGCGCGCAATGCACGATCGGAATGGGCTCGCCCCAGTAGCGCTGACGGTTGAACGCCCAGTCCTTCATCTTGAACTGTACGCCCTTCTCACCGATGCCGCGCTCGCCAAGCACCGCAAGCATCTTCTCGATGGCCTCGGCCTTGGTGGTAATACCGTCAAGGAACTCGGAGTTGATCATCTTGCCGTCGCCGGTGTAGGCTTCCTTCTCGATGTCTCCGCCCTCGATAACGGGGATAATATCGATGCCAAATTTCTTGGCAAAATCATAGTCACGCTCATCGTGTGCGGGAACGGCCATAATAGCACCCGTTCCGTAGCCCATCATAACGTAGTCGGCGATGTAAATGGGGATCTGCTTGCCGCTTACGGGAGAGACGGCGCTGATGCCCTCGATGCGAACACCCGTCTTATCCTTGACCATCTGGGTACGCTCAAACTCGGTCTTCTTGGCGCACTCGTTACGGTATGCCACAACGGCGTCCATATTGGAGATGCGGTCGGAGAGCTTATCCAGCATAGGATGCTCGGGGGCGATAACCATAAAGGTTACGCCGAAGAGGG
>JAZLBM010000307.1:0-3187 GCA_045613705.1 Eubacteriales bacterium
TGGCGTGAAAATGATGGAGGTCAACCAGCTTCCCGAGGCCGCTCTTGAGGATTTCAGATCGGTTTCTCACCTCTTCGGCTACGGCTTCGGTCTTTGCGGACGCGTGCATATGTCCCCCGTGGTTTCCCTTGCGGAAAGCCCCGCGGGCGAGTTCGGTTGGGACGGTGCGGCAGCCCCCTACGTGCTGATCGACCGCAAGAACCGCCTTTCCATCTTCCTTGGCGCTCACGTTCTCGGCTGTTTCTATGCCTATGAGAAGGTACATCCCAAGGTACGCGATCTGACCTATCAAATTCTTCGTAGCGAAGGTGTGATCCAATAAAAAAGAGGACTGCGGATGCAGTCCTCTTTTCTTTATAAAACAAAAAAGGCTATGCATTCGCATAACCTTTTTTATTTGACCGAAAGAAATTAGTCAGCGTAAACGCTTACCTGCTTCTTATCCTTGGTCTTGTGCTCAAACTTAACGCGACCGTCGATGAGAGCAAACAGGGTATCATCCTTACCGATACCAACGTTGTTACCGGGATGGATGGAAGTTCCTCTCTGTCTGACGATGATGTTGCCGGCAACAACTGCCTGTCCGTCAGCCTTCTTTACGCCAAGGCGCTTAGACTCGCTATCACGGCCGTTCTTAGTAGAACCAACACCCTTTTTATGAGCAAAAAACTGCAAACTGAGCTTCAACATTTCAGCATACCTCCATAAAATTCAGTAATTTTTTCAAGTGGACCGCAGGAAAATCAAATTTGATCAATCACAATCCTTTTCAATGACGTCTACCTCGAGGTAATCGTAATACTCCTCGACCAGGTCATTGAGCTGGTAGAAATAGGACATAAAGAGACCCGAGATGGCATATCGCTTTCTCTCGTCCTCCTCAAACTCGGGCAATGCCGACTTGGAGGAAACCACGATGCGCGTATCGTCATCGTCGATCTCATAGTCTGCTACCGACGCATAGGACATTTCAATGGTATTGATGATCAGCATGGTCATCGCCGAGAGTGCCGAGCAAAGAATGTCCTCCCCTGCTTCCGCATAACCCGTATGGCCCTGCTCCTCAAAGCCCCAGAAAACGCCGTTGCTTCTGTAAAAAATGATCTTTGTCATTGCTTTTGCCTGCAAATGTAACGATTAGCCTTCGATAGAAACGATCTGTACCTTGGTGTAAGGCTGTCTATGACCGATCTTCTTCTTCTCGTTCTTCTTAGACTTGTACTTCATTACATAAATTTTCTTGGCCTTGCCGTTCTTGAGAACGTTTGCGGTAACCTTTGCGCCTGCAACGGTGGGAGCACCGATCTCAAGCTTCTCGCCTGCGGAAATTGCCTTTACGCAGTCAAATACGACAGTCTCGCCCTCGTTCTTCTCAAGCTTCTCAACGAAGATAATATCGCCCTCGTTGACCTTGTACTGCTTTCCTCCGGTTTCAATAATTGCGTACATGGAAAGCACCTCTCTTTCATTTTAAGACTCGCTAAAATAAGGGCGGCGGTAGACGCACTTAAAAAAGCCCTTTTTACGCGGCAAATTATTATATCACGGGAATTTCGGTTTGTCAAGCGTTTTCCAAAACTTTTTTCAACATTTTTGAAATTACAGCTCCACCGTGTCGCCGTCGTTGGCGGCTCTCACCGCAAAGGGGTATTTTTTATCCATTTCACGGATCGCCTCGAACAGCTCCGGCTTAAAGGACACGTGATTGAACCAGACCTGTTTCGTCTTACATTGCTTGATATACGCCTCCACGGCCTCGGCAGTAAAGTGCGCCATTTCGCACAGAATGAAGTCCGACGGCTCCTCTATGGCGATCTTGGGGAAATCGTCCTGACGAAGCCCCATAGACATATCGCCCGTAAAGATCAACCGCTTGCCTTCCGCCTCCATCACGATACTGTAGGAAGGACGATCGGGGGTATCGGCGCGATTTTTCAGATGGCAATTGGGAATCAGCCACAGGCGGATGTTTTCGTCTTCATATATAAAATCTTCCTTCACCAGGTTGAAATGCACGCGCTCGCGGCTCATGGAGCCAAGACTCGCCTCCACCACACCCGTCATAGCATCGATCATTTTCTGCTCGGTAAGATAGATCTCTACGTTGGCCTTTTTATACCACCAGCAAAGCATATCCGCGAAGGGAATGATGCCGAACACGTGGTCGCTATGAGCGTGAGTGGTAAAGATGGCACGGATCTGATCGGGATGTTTTCCCTGCCTGAGCACCACGTCGGTCAAAGGCGCACCGGCATCAACAAAGTACAAGGCGCCGTTTACCTCTATCATCGTGCAGGAGCAATGCCGCTCCGCGCAGGGCGCACCGTGGCTTGTGCCGAGAAAGGTGATCTTCATATGAGCAATCCTCTCTTCCATATAATATATGTAGCAGAGTCAGTATACCACATTTCACGTCGAAAGTCAACCGCGGAAATATTTTGTGAAAAGCTCTTGCAAATCGGTGGCAAAAATGGTATAATATAAAATGTATGATTATGCGATGTCGCAGATATCGCGACGAAAATTGATTTTATTCTGCCGCAATGCGGCACGGGAGGTATATTTTGATTATTGCACTGGAAGAGGCAAAATATAGTTTGACAAAGCTGCGTGAGGACATTAAAGAGCTTGGCTCCGCCCTCCGCATTGAAGAAAAACGCGAGACGGTCGTAACCCTTGAAGAGCAGACTCTCGCACCCGATTTCTGGGGAAATCAGGAAAACTCCTCCAAGGTTCTGCAGACCATCAAGCAGACCAAGGATACCATTGAGGGCTACGAGGCACTTGACGCCCGTCTTGAGGACGCCATCGCCTTGGCGGAAATGGCAATCGAAGAAAACGACGAGAGCTGTGTTGAGGAAGTTGAGAACGAGCTTCGCGAGATCTCCTCTTCTATTGAAAAGAAGCGCATTGAGGTTCTCCTCTCCGGCGAATACGACAAAAACAACGCCATCGTCTCCTTCCACCCCGGCGCGGGCGGAACCGAGGCACAGGACTGGGCACAGATGCTGTACCGTATGATCACCCGTTGGGCAGAGCGCAGCAACTACAAGGTCAAGCTTCTTGATTGGCTGGACGGCGACGGCGCCGGTATCAAGAGCGCGACTATTATGGTTGAGGGACTCAACGCCTATGGCTTCCTGAAGGCGGAAAACGGCGTTCACCGTCTGGTTCGCGTATCCCCCTT
>JAZLBM010000308.1:0-2454 GCA_045613705.1 Eubacteriales bacterium
CTTCCCCAAGATGGGGAAGCTGGCGCGAAGCGCCTGATGAGGGTGCGAAGCCTTATCACAACTGCAATCGGCGCACACTCATCCGTCGCGTTCCGCGACACCTTCCCTATCATAGGGAAGGCTTTCGACGCGAGTGCTAACCCACCGACAAATCAAAATTTGAACTCTTAATTTTTATTTTTCTTAATAGATTTCCACGCGTTGCTGATGTGGGCGACGGCGAGGCGCTCGGCGCGGCTTCTGTCGCGGTTCTTCAGTGCGGAAAGGATCTCGGCGTGCTCACGCACCGCCGCCGAGGCGCGGTCGGGATCCTCCACCGAGGATCGGCGGAACCGTTGCACCTTGCGGTGCAGATCGGAAAGCAGATCAGAAAGCACGCGGCTTCCGCAATAGGAATAGATCAGACGGTGGAATTCACTGTCAAGATTTCGGATACTGTCCGAATCGTGACGACCCGTATAGTATTCCTGAAGCGCCACGGTCTCCTCCAGCTGCTTCAGCTGCTCGTCGGTGACGGTGTCGGCGCACATAGCGGTGGCAAGTCCCTCCACGCGAAGACGGATCTCGTAGATATCGTCAAGGTCGCGGTCGGTGATGCCCACAATAATCGCTCCCTTGCCCGACTCCTCAATGAGCCCCTCCTGGCGAAGGCGGTTCAGTGCCTCACGGACGGGAGTGCGGCTGACCGAAAGCATCTCGCAGAGCTTCAGCTCGGTCAATACGTCGCCGCGCTTCAATTTTCCGTTCAGGATATCCGCCTCAATGCGGTCAAAAACACTATCGGCAATCGAAATACTTTTCTGATATCCGTTGTTCATAGCATCCTCTCAGTTGGCGGCGCGGAATTCTTCGATCCACTCGATCAGCTCACCATCGGTGATGGAGTTCTGTCTGCCGTTGTCGTATTCATCGTCCACGCGGGACTTGAGCGCAAGCACCAAAGGATCGCGCTTGTCGATGCAGCGGTCTCCCTCAAGGCCGAAATTCTCGTTGATCCAGTATGCGATGCCCGCAAGACCCGAGGTCTTGGTGATCATTACGCCCGCCGCGCGATTGAGAAGCTTCTTGGTGTCGAAAATGTTGTAGATCTCCTGATCCTTCATCATACCGTCGGCGTGGATGCCCGCACGGGTCACGTTGAAGTTCTTGCCTACGAATGGGGTCATGGGTGGGATGTCGTAGCCCATCTTCTCGTGAAAGTAGTTGGCGATGTCGGTGATGGCGGTGGTATCCATACCGTCCAGGCTTCCGCGGAAGGACGCGTACTCGAAGACCATAGCCTCAAGGGGAATGTTACCCGTTCTCTCGCCGATGCCGAGGAGCGAGCAGTTGACGGCGGAGGCGCCGTAGAGCCACGCGGCCGAGGCGTTGGCAACCGCCTTGTAGAAGTCGTTATGTCCGTGCCACTCCAGCATTTCGGAGGGAACGTCGGAATAGTGCTGAAGACCGTAGATGATACCGGGCACGCTTCGGGGAAGAGCCACCTCGGTGTAAGGCACGCCGTAGCCCATAGTGTCGCAGGCGCGGATCTTTACGGGAATGCCCGCATCCTGAGACATCTTCTGAAGCTCGTTGACGAAGGGCACCACGAAGCCGTAGAAGTCGGCACGGGTGATATCCTCCAGATGACAACGGGGCATAACGCCCGCCTCAAAGGCCTCTGCAACCGTCTCAAGGTACATCTTCATAGCCTCGCTACGGGTCATTTTCAGCTTCTTGAAGATATGGTAGTCGGAGGAGGACACGAGAATACCCGTCTCCTTGATGCCCATATCCTTGACCAGCTTGAAGTCCTCCTTGGAGGCGCGAATCCAAGTGGTGATCTCGGGGAAGCGAAGACCAAGCTCGCGGCATTTTTCA
The DNA here is from genome assembly GCA_045613705.1 of Eubacteriales bacterium. GTDB lineage: Bacteria > Bacillota > Clostridia > Oscillospirales > CAG-272 > RGIG8775. Next base: position 1,861 of record JAZLBM010000308.1, read on the forward strand.
ATGGCCTCGCGGTCCTTTTTACTGTAAATGAAGAACTCGGTCTGGCGGATGATACCGTTGGGACCGCCGAGACGGGAAAGAAGCTTGTAAAGCTCTACGATATCGTCGACCGAATAGGGCTCCATGGACTGCTGACCGTCACGCATACTGGTGTCGGTGATCCAGATCTCCTCGGGCATGCCCATAGGCACGCGGCGGTGGTTAAAGGGAACCTTCGGTACGTCTTCATAGGGATAAACGTCGCGGTACAGATTGGGGTCCGCTACGTCCTGGAGGTTATATCGGTAGGATTTCTGCTCCAGAAGGTTTGTTTTTTTGGAAATTTCCAGCATTATATGTATCTCCTTTCGGGGGATGGACGAATCGAAATTTGCCTTGGCAAAAATTGTATACAATCCAAAAGATGTATACAATTATACAATAAAAAGCCTTTTGTAGCAAGGCTTCCGACCAACTATTTACAATTTATTCACATCTTTTTATGCCTTTTTGTCGTCCCCCGCCCCGTGGGAGAAAAGGGGTGGAGAAATGGATGTTTAGCGGTGTGTTGTGTCTATGCGCAAACGAACAAATTTGATCCAACACCGTAGGGAC
>JAZLBM010000309.1:0-9626 GCA_045613705.1 Eubacteriales bacterium
ACGTGAAACACGGGTTTCGGGGTGAAAAATGCAACAAAATATATGTTTCACGTGAAACGTTATGGAGGCGATTCTCTGTTTCACGTGAAACAATAACTTTATGCTTTGCTTGTTTCACGTGAAACGTTACGATCCCTTGCGAACGGTGAGTGTAATGACCACGTTCTTGTCATCGCTTCTGCGATTGACGATCAGATAATTTCCCGACGCGGTCTGCATTCGGTTGATGAATTTATAAATGTTTGCACAAAGCTTGTCGGGTGATGGGCGTGTTTCTTCAGCGGCGGGTTCCTCTGTCGTCTGCGGTCTTTCTAATGTGGCTGTTATGTATTTATCCGTATCGCTGACGTTCAAGTGGCGCTCAATAACCGTTCGGATGCAGGATTCCCGCAGCGCCGCCTCTGTTACGCGGAGAAAGGCGCGCGCGTGGCGTTCTGTGAGCCCCGATTCCATGATCAATGCCCGTTCTTCTTCGTTGAGCTTTAATAAACGGATCTTGTTGGCAACCGCCGATTGACTAAGGGACATTTTGGTGGCAATTTCCTCCTGTGTTAACGAATACCGCTCTGACAAATGGGAAAAGGCCTCGGCCTGCTCAAACATATTGAGGTTTTCGCGGAGCATATTCTCCACAAGCGCCAGCTCGGCGGATAGCGCGTCGCTTACGTCCACAATGATGCACGGAACCTCGCGAAGCCCCAGCATCCGAGCCGCGCGGAGCCGTCGTTCGCCTGCCACCAGCTCATATTGACAAGTATCGGTCGGCACAAACACCGCTTGCTTTTGGACTGTTGGAGGGGCGTTTTCGGCACACATTTCGCCGTTTTCGATCGATATTTGCTTTATTTCTTCAAAATTTGAGCCCAACAACGGCACGGCGTCGGGAATACGGAGCTGAATGGGAGAGGACGGTGTTTCACGTGAAACATACAATCCGTCCCATATATCTGCCGTTTTCTCGGGCGTTTCGACTTCGGTCTCGCTAATATCGTTCAGAATGGTTGCCACAAGATTCTTCTTTTTGTGGCTTTCGGACTTGCCCTCGATCAATTCTGCGGCTACGCGGCGCACGGTCAGCGGTTGCAGAATGCCATAGCGGCGTATGGAATCTGCCAGCTTTACAATCGACTCAATATCAAAGTCCTTGCGCGGCTGGGACGAATTGGCGCGAATACAGTCGATATCCAGCGAATATACCACATCCTTGGCGTATCCATCGCTGCGAATTCTTGGATTCTTGGCGCGTTTTCTCTTTGGTTTCATATAAAATCCTCCTTGCGTTTTGATGATCTTGTCGCTTTCTGCGTGGGAATGGATGAAAATGCAGAAAGACGCTTGTGATGATCTCATTGTAGCACGGAAAGTAGGAGGATTCTGTCGCAATAAGGCTTCTGCGGAAATATTTCCAATAAAAAAGCTCCGCCGTTTGGCGGAGCTGTAAACCTTACAGAGGCCTCTTTTTGATCTGCGTATAGGGTCTTGGGTATTTCTTCGGGGTCTTGTTTTGCTTTTTCGCTACGATGATGCACCGTTCTTCTTCGGTTCCGTTGGGTGCGATCAAGGAATGTCGGTGAAGATCACCTTCACCAAGTGTCAGAGAAAGGGTGGATGCGGCGCGGATAGATGCCGAAACCTCCTCGTCAGCCTTGGCGCCCTTGAGGGCGCAGAAGATACCGCCGACCTTAACAAAGGGGGCGCAGAGCTCACAAAGCACGGGAAGTGAGGCTACCGCTCTTGCGGTTACCGCGTCAAAGGTTTCTCTCATCTCGGTATTTGCCAGGTCTTCTGCCCGTCCGCAGATGGCGGAAAGGTTGGAGAGCCCCAAAAGCTTGGCGCTTTCGTTGACGTAATCCACCTTTTTGCCCGTGCTATCCAGACCTACAACCGTAAGATCGGGACGCGCGATGGCCATAGGAAGGCAAGGAAAACCGCCGCCGCATCCCACGTCCAGCACCCGAGCACCCTCGGGAATATAGGGAAATGCCAAGCAACAGTCGGCCAGATGCTTCACAATGATCTCTTCCCAATCGGTAATGGCGGTCAGATTGGTGTGAGCGTTGACCTCCAGCATATGAGAAACCATAGCATACATCGTATCCATAATGGGCTCGGTGGCGTAGATGCCAAGCCCGTTGGCCTCAAACACCGCCCGATATTTCTCAAAAAACAAGGATTTTTCCATAAAAACTCCTGAATTTGTGTCGTTTTTGTTATGTTTCACGTGAAACACGTCGAAATCAACTGTTTCGCGCGGTTACGTGATAGGTGTATCTGGTGGCGAGCGCCTCCTCAACCAGCTCGTCGAAAGGAAGCTTGCGCTCTTCCGCCTCTACCTTGGCAAGCTCGGGACGAGTGCGAGGGTGACGAGGGGTGAACACGGTGCAACAGTCCTCGTAAGGAAGGATGGAGGTGTCGAAGGTGTCAATCTTGCGAGCGATCTGCACGATCTCCTCCTTGTCCATACCAATACAGGGACGGAAGACGGGCAGGTCTGCCATAATATCGGTCACGCCGATGGCGGGCATAGTCTGGCTTGCCACCTGTCCAATGGACTCACCGGTGATCAGCGCGCCGCAATCGCGGTCGTGTGCCACACGGGAAGCAATGCGCATCATATAACGGCGCAGAAGCAGGGTGAAGTAGTCCTCCTCGCAATGCTTGGCAAGCTCCTCCTGAATCTTGGTCAGAGAAATGACGTGAACGTTGATATCGCCCGCGTATTCTGCCACGATGCTCGCAAGCTCAAGCACTTTCTCTCTTGCGCGCTCGCTGGTATAGGGGAAGGACTCGAAATGCACCGCCTCCAGCTTCACGCCGCGCTTGGCGACCATAAAGCCGGCAACGGGAGAGTCAATGCCGCCCGAAAGCAGAAGCATCCCCCGTCCGTTGGTGCCAACGGGCATACCGCCCGCCGCCTTGAAGCGCCCTGCGTGGATATACGCGCCAAACTCGCGGATCTCCACCATAACCGTGACCTCGGGGTTATGAACGTCAACCTTGATGCCGCGCACCGAATCCAGCACGACGCCGCCGATTTCACGTGAAATTTCCATAGAATCGAGGGGAAATGCCTTGTCGGAGCGCTTAGCCTCCACCTTGAAGGTCTTTTTGCCGACCAGAAACTTGGGAATATAGGTTCTCACCATTTCCTTGATATCGTCCATGTTCTTGGGGGCGACGGCGGCACGGGCGATGGCGATAATGCCGAACACCTTCAGCGCCGACTCAAACATACCGTCGATATCGCAGGATTCGTCCTTGGGCTCGATGTAAATGGTGCTCTGGGCACGGTAGATCTCAAAATCGCCGTAGGGCTTGGCTCTGTGGCGAAGCTCGCGGCAGAGAATGTCCTCAAAATACTTGCGATTGGCGCCCTTGAGCACGATCTCGCCGTATTTGCACAGTAAAATTTCTTTCATTATATATATTGCACTCCTTTTTTGAAAAAGAGAAGGGGCGCATCCGAATCTTCGCCGCCCGAAGGGGACCATTCGAGACAACGCTCCTTGCTCTCATATGCAGTTAGTTTTCGTAATAATTGGGGAACAGACGCTCCCAAACCTTGCGGCACGCGATGGTGTCGGCGATGGACGAGTGGGGAACACCGTCCCATTCGATGCCGAGGCACTCCATAGCGTCGGTCAGCGACGCGTGTACCACATCGGGGCGATGCTCGTGAATGTAGCGAACGAACTCGTTTGCACAGCAACAGATCTTGGCGTGCAGAGCCTCGCGCTCCTCCTCGGTATCATAGATCATCTTGATATGGCTGAAATCGGTGGATACGCCGTAGGCGATGATAGCATCCGCATTGGCGAACATTTGTTTGATTTCGGGGATCAGCTCCTCAAGCGTGGGCGAATCCTGTACCATTTCAGGTGTGATGCCGTGGATCTTCTCGGTTTTCTTCCACTTTTTGGTGTGCACGGGCTTTACGAACGTGTCCATAACCACCTCACCGAGGCCGTTGACCACGGAAACCGAGATGATCTCGTCCCGATCGTAGAAGCCGGTCAGCTCCAGGTCGAAGAAGAGAACGCGCTCGCGCTTCATGTGATACTCGGCGCCACGGTGCTCGTCGCCAAGGGCGCGGCGAACCACAAGATCCTCCTCGTAGCAGGCGGCGCACAGCTTACGGCGGAAGCGAACGTCCTTGCCGCACTTGACGCACATCAAGGGCAGACGGGTGGCGGTGTGCTTGTCGTAAAAGAACACTTGTTCGCCATCGCGGATGGTGTAGCCAACGGGCTCCTCCACCGTCTCGTAATTCATCTGGCCAAGGCGCTCCTTGGTGTAGAAACCGCGGGATGCGGCGCGGCGGGTATTCATACGGGGAACAGATGTTCCACTTTCCAGCACGATGCTTTCGTGCTTTTCCTTCTTGCCGCCCTCGGCCTGGTACCAGTGCTCGGGCGGAGCCTCCACGATATGCTCGGAGTCGAAGAAATATTTAACGCTGCCGTCCTCGTTGTTGGCAAAGGCGACGGGATCGCCCGACGGCATCAGATGTAACGTGTCAAGCTCGCTGCGCGTGAGGTATCTCTTCTTGGCGGCGGTTGCCTCGTCAATGCAAGAGATGGTCGCGCCCGAGCGCAATTTCAGGGTTGTTTTCAAGATTCCCTCCGATGATTTTACATAACATACACATCAGTATAGCACAAAAACGAAAAATATTCAACTGTTTTGTAAAAGAAAACCAATTTTTTGGTAAAATTCCTTGCTCGCGCTTACATAGAAACGCGGATTTGGCGAAAACTAATAGCGAACGGTCGCATTTTTCGGCGGTCCGCAAAATCTGACCCGCGGCGGTCGCACAGGCTACCGCAGGGAGAAAGGAGTTTTTATGTTGATGGACAGAATCGCGCTGACCCTTACGGTGATCGGCGCGCTCAACTGGGGCAGCGTCGGACTTTTCAAGTTTGACGTGGTCGCGTGGCTCTTCGGCGGTCAGGATGCGGTCATCAGCCGAATCGTCTATACGCTGGTGGCGCTGGCGGGCATCTGGTGCATCTCTTTGATCTTCCGCGCCAGAGAGAACATCGAAGAGATGGGACACTAAACCCGTTTCGCACGCCAAGCGCCTCGGGTAATCTCAAATATCCCAAAAAAGCCCCCGAAAAGGGGGCTTTTGGGCGTTAAATTGATGTTTGTCGGTGAGTTCGCACAAACAAAATGGCGCGAACCGTACCTTGTAGGGCGGTGCCTTGGTGCCGCCGAAAATGTGCGGTTTATCGGTTGCTACGGCGGGAGCAAGCCCCCGCCCTACGGTGTTTGTGCGCAAATCGAACTCACCGATAAATCAAAATTTGAAGGATAAATTGATGTTTATCGGTGTGTTTGAACTTTTTAAGCCTTCCCTAAGATAGGGAAGGTGGCGCCGCAGGCGACGGATGAGTGTGCGCCAATTCCGCGTGCCATAAGCCTTCGCACCCTCATCAGTCGCGTTCCGCGACAGCTTCTCCATCTTGGAGAAGCCTTTAAAAGACCCACCGATAAATCAAAATTTGAAATCTCCGGGCGTGGGGGTAAGAATATGAATTTCCACGGGTCTACCGAGGCGGCGGCAGAGGGCAATGACGTGGGCGGTGCCACGGGAGGAGCCGTCCCATAGGGCAATTACAAGCTCCGCGCGGGCGACGATCTCCTCGTTGCGCCGAAGGGGCGCGCCTCGTCCGTAACGGGCGTAATCAGGCAAAATTTCGGTCAGAGGGATGCCTTGCGATGCCGCATACCGATGAACAGAGGCATCCACGCCGCGTGCGCCGCCCGATATCAGCTCGGTGACGTTCGGCGGCAGATAGGCGCCCACATCCTCGACCTCAATATTTCTTGATCCAATCACCGCAACCCTCATAAACGACTCCTTTTTTAAAATTTAGTATACTTATATCGAGTATACTTATGACATTATATCATAAAATCATCTTAAAATATACTTACATTAAGATTTTTTGGAGATTTTTATGAGAAACAAAAAGAACAAGCATCTTGGAATCGAGATTGATCCGGAGCTTCATTTTAAGCTTCATTACATTTCCAAATATTACGGACGCTCCGCCAACGGCGAAATTTTGTATCTGATTCGGCAGGAGATCAAAAATTTTGAAAAGACCGAAGGGGAGATAGAGCTTCCTGAGGCGAGCGACGAAAAATAAATCACGAAAAGACGGAGTTTTCCGTCTTTTTTGTTTGGGAAATTGATGTTTGTCGGTGAGTTATGGCTATTTGCAAACAAACGAATTTGATCTAAACATTGTAGGGACAGGCGTCCTCGACTGTCCGCGACAATGGATTTTGCAATTTCACAATTGATAAAATCCTTTTGTAGAAGGTGTTTATGCACAGCCGCAAACAAAATCAATTCTCTTCGTTTTCGGACAGTCGAGGACGCCTGTCCCTACGATTATGAGGGTACGGTTTTGTTTCTGCTTAGCCATATCAAACCCACCGCTAAATCAAAATTTGAAAATTTCTGCGCCTTATATATAATATATGGAGGCTTTGGGGGTGTCGGGAGGAAATTCAACATTTTTCAAAAAAATTTTAAAAAAGGGGTTGACAAAGCAGGATCCATGTGATATACTATCAAGGCTGAATGGCCCATTGGTCAAGCGGTTAAGACGCTAGCCTCTCACGCTGGAAACTCGGGTTCGATTCCCGGATGGGTCACCATAAAAGAACAGATCACTTTTGTGGTCTGTTCTTTTTTGCTATCGTAGCGGAATTGAACCCCTCAAATTCGCAGAATTTGATCGCGGGCGCGGTGTATGTCTTTCGGCAATCGCTCGTTTGGCCGCGCGCGCAGGTTCTGATTCCCGGATGGGTCACCAAACGAAAAACACTCGACTTTGTCGGGTGTTTTTTGCTTTATCTCAATTTCATTGATCATAGAAAATCCCCCGAAGGACTTGGTGTCTTTCGGGGGTATTGCTTTCCGTTACGCCTTGGGGGCTTCCCTTCTCACGATCTTATAGCCGTTTTCCTTCAGGATCCAATAGGCGTCGTCGAGAAGCTGGTAGTCGTATTTGATCACGTCGTTTTCCAGCTCGGGCTTGCCGTTGCGCTCCGTCATCATACGGCGGAACTCAACAAGCCCCTCAAAGGTAGTCAGGTTATTGTGGCGGCGGAGATCGTAGCTCTTGCCGCATTTTTCGTCGGTCATGATCAGGGTCTTGGAGGCGGGAACAAAGCCCTTGGTGATCATAAAGGCGTTCCAGCGGTAGTGCTCCTGTATCGCCATGGTGGTGCGGCGACCCTCGGCAAAGTCCAGGGAATACTGCACGATGGGCTTGCCTGCCGCGTCCATATTCTTGTAATAGGTGGGGCGATCGTCGCCCGCGTAGATGGCAAGGTACTCCTCCTCGCTCAGCGCCTCGCCCTCGGCGGCGACGGGCACGCAATCCAGACCCATCATATGGAGCTTGGAGCGAATGCTGATGGCCACGTAGATATTGGACTCGCGCTCAAGGCGACTGCGTCCCTTATGTCCAGGGCGCATCACGTACCACTTTTTATCGGCCTCGATATAGGCGTCCTTGATGATATTCTCCGGCTTCTCCGCCTCTTTCTTTTTCTTTGCCTCGTCCTTCAGTCGCTTCTTTTCTTTTCTCGTCAGCTTCTTTTCTTCCTCGACGGCGGGGGCGTCCTTGGCTTTTTCGGCCTCCTTCTTTTTTTCGGCATCCATATACGTGAGGGTACCCTCAAGACCGTAGATGCGGTTTCGCATCTTCGCCATATTGACAATGGCGTCGTTATCCAGCGTGGTCATATTGTAGACGGTGCCGCGAGCGTCGCCGATGGCAAAGCAGTCGTGCTTCTCGAAAAGGGGGAAGGACTTGGCGTCCTCGCGCACCTTGACGAAGAGGTAGGTGTTCTCTGCCCCCCATTCCTCGCGCTTTTCCTCCAGCTTCTGGGCAAGGTCGATATTCTCAAGATCGCCGCCCACCGTCACGATCAGGTAGTTGAAGCTTCCCTTTTCGGTCAGGATGGCCTTCAGCTTCTCGTAGAAAGCGGGGGCGCTGACGTCCAGGGTATCGTACACGGTATTGGCAGGCTTCTCGGGGAACGGCAGGTAGTCGGAGGTCTCGGGCGCGACCCTCTGCTTCTCGATCTCCGCCGCCATCTCGATGCCGAAACGGGCGTAGCCGTGGTTGAAATTGCGGTTGCTTTCGGGCTTTGAGCGGTCAAAGACGTAGTAATTGACGGGGGCGAGGCACAGCTTGCCGTCCCGCTCGGTCATAAACTGGTTGTTGGCCACCGAGGTGAGGAAGAGCTGGCGACCCGTCTTGCCAAAGCCCACGATCAGGACGTTGACCTTAACGTCGGGATTGAGAAGAGATCGCTCGGTATCCAGCTGCTTTTCGGTCATAAACCGAGTGAGGGGGTAGTGGTGGATAAAGTCGGTTGCGACCTGCAGATGGCGGTTCACGAAGCGCAGGCAACCGTGGGACAGCTCCTCCAGCTCGTGATACACCGACTCGTACTCGGGAGAGCCGAAGACGTAGACCTTGACGCCCGCCAGACACTCGGCCGCCACCTTACTGTCCACCCGTGCGGCGTACAGATCCTTCACGGCAAGAAGCTTGCGGCAGATGGCGATATTTTTGGTATCGTTGCCCGTATTGACCACGATGGTACAGCGGCGTCTCTTCCTCTTGAGCGTCTTCCGAAGGAGCTTCACGCCCATGGCGCCGATCTCCTCCTCGTGGGCGTCCGCCACGTCGACGTAGGATATTTTCTCCACGTAAAGCGCGGTCTTTTCCTTCTCTGTGAGGGTGCCGATCAGCATTGCGCGACGCTTGCCGCGTGTGCGGTAGAGGTTGCGGTTCTCCGCGTTGTTGCCCACCAGAAGCAGCTTCTCGCGGCGAGAGGCGTTCCATCCGATGCGGCGGAAGAGCGCCCAGAGCCTCTGCAAAAAGAGGGAAAGCGCCAGCATCACGGCGTTGAGCGTCACGATGATGAAGAACAGGTACAGGGTGTGCTCGTACTCGGTGACCGCCATCACTTCATCCGAAAGACCGTCCATAGAATAGCTCAGCACAATAAGTCCCGCGCTTCTCTGCAGGGCTCTGAAGATGGCCAGCTTCCACTCGAGACCGCTTTCCAGCAAGCCTACGAGATACAGGGGAATGGCCGCCACGTAGACGATGACGCAGCTTCCCTTTTTGAAGCCGCGGATAAATTCCACCCGCTCCTCGCGGTTTTTCCGCAGGAAATTGATTACCGTGCCAAGCACGATGATGACAAGCGCCGCGGCGCAAAGCACCGAAACGAGAGACAGAGGCGAGATCGTCGCCGCGGTCAGTTTGATAGCCTTGAGTCCTTCCATAAAAGACCTCCTGCGAAAGTTTTTACACCTTATTATAATACGCGCGGCAGCAATTGTCAAGTGGAGAGGGCGGAGTGAAGAGTGCAGAATGAAGAGTTGAAAATTGAAAGTGGAAAATTGAAAATTAAGGTAGAAAACGCTGCGCGTTTTCAAATATAAATTGATGTTTATCGGTGTGTTCATGGCGAGCGAATAGCCTCCCTCCGAGAGGGAGGTGCCGAGCGAATGCGAGGCGGAAGGAGCCTGCGGTACAAGTGACAAACGCTTGCCATACCAAGGCGCAAAAGGCTTTGTCACG
>JAZLBM010000310.1:0-3419 GCA_045613705.1 Eubacteriales bacterium
CTCGATCATGCCGCGGTCAACCAGCGCCGCAAGCTTCTGATCCATAGGAATTCTGCCGAGAAGATCGTAACCAAACTCGTCTGCAACCTTCTCAATGTGGCTTTCGCCGAAGACGTTGATGTGCTTGCCGCAATCGGGACAAACCACGTAGCTCATATTCTCAACGAGGCCGAGCACGGGGATGTTCATCATCTTTGCCATATTAGCCGCCTTGGTGACGATCATGGAAACAAGCTCCTGAGGACTGCTGACGATAACGATACCGTCAAGAGGAAGAGACTGATATACCGTAAGGGGCACATCGCCCGTTCCGGGAGGGCAATCGACGAACATATAGTCGATATCCTTCCAGATGGTGTCCGTCCAGAACTGCTTTACGGTGCTCGAGATCATAGATCCGCGCCATACGACGGGCTTGTTCTCGTCCTCAAGAAGCAGGTTGACCGACATTACGTCGATACCGGTGGTGGTTCTGGGGGGGAACATTCCCTCAGGACCGCCCTCCACGCCGGGCTTCATACCGAAGGCCTTGGGGATAGAGGGTCCGGTGATATCCGCGTCGAGAATGGCAACCTTTTTGCCCTCTCTCTGCATAAGCACCGCCAGCATAGAGGTGACGAGGGACTTACCAACGCCTCCCTTTCCGCTGACAACACCGATCGCGTCCTTCACGCTACTGAGTTCATTCAGGGGCGCCAACAGACTTTCCGCATTTCTTGAGGAACAGTTGCTGGAGCAAGTGGAACAATTATGAGTACATCCTTCTGCCATGATGATACTCCTTTCTGAAAGCTGAAATATTTATCCTTGTTATTATACCCCTTTCCCCTCCCGTTTGCAATACTTTTCTGAAAATTTAAGCTTTTTTGTAAAAATTTTCACAATCCTCTTGATATTTACCGAAAATGATGTATACTATATATGTTTGATTTTTTTACGGAGGTTCAGTTATGGCTAACACACTCAATAAGCTTTCTTCTTTTGACGGCGTAAAGGGTCCCGTGCTCACCATCGTTATGGATGGTGTAGGACTTGCTCCCGACACCGTTTCCAACGCGGTTGCAACCGCTTATACCCCTACCCTTGATATGCTGATGGCAAAGTATCCTATGGTGTCCCTCAAGGCACACGGTACTGCCGTCGGTCTTCCCTCTGACGACGATATGGGCAACTCCGAGGTAGGTCACAACGCCCTCGGCGCAGGTCAGGTATTTGCACAGGGTGCAAAGCTTGTTACCCAGTCCATCGAGTCGGGCAAGATGTTCGCATCCGACACCTGGAAGCTTCTGGTTTCCAACGTGAAGGAGAAGGACAGCACCCTTCACTTCCTCGGCCTTTTCTCCGACGGCAACGTGCACTCCCACATCGACCACCTGAAGGCTATGATCCAGCAGGCAAAGGGCGAGGGCGTGTCCCGCGTTCGCATTCACATCCTCATTGACGGACGTGACGTTGGCGAGACCTCGGCTCTTGACTATATCGAGCCCTTCGAGGAGTTTATCGCAAAGCTCCGCGACGAGAAGTTCAACATCCGCATCGCAAGCGGCGGCGGAAGAATGCAGATCACGATGGACCGTTACGAGGCTGACTGGTCGATGGTTGAGCGCGGCTGGCACACCCACGTGCTGGGCGACGCCCGTCAGTTCGCATCCGCAAAGGAAGCGGTTGAGACCTACCGTAACGAGCTTCACGTTATCGACCAGGATCTTCCTCCCTTCGTTATCGCCGAGGACGGTAAGCCCGTCGGCACCATTGAGGACGGCGACAGCGTGATCTTCTACAACTTCCGCGGCGACCGTTCCATTGAGATCTCCAAGGCCTTTGACGACGAGAACCTCGACAAGTTCGACCGCGTACGTTTCCCCAAGGTGATCTACGCCGGTATGCTTGAGTACGACGGTGACCTTCACATCCCCGCTCGCTACCTTGTCAATCCCCCCGAAATCACCAACACCATGAGCGAATATATGGCAAACACCGGCATCCCTGTTCTTGCTATCTCCGAGACTCAGAAATACGGTCACGTTACCTACTTCTGGAACGGAAACAAGTCGGGCAAGTTCTCCGAGGAGCTTGAAACCTATATTGAGGTTCCCTCCGATACCGTTCCCTTCGAGCAGAGACCCTGGATGAAGTGTGCCGAGATCACCGACAAGCTTCTTGCGTGCCTTGAGTCCGGCGAATACAAGTATCTTCGCGTTAACTTCCCCAACGGCGATATGGTCGGTCACACCGGCTCTCTTGCCGCTACCCGCTGCTCTATGGAGGCTCTTGACCTTCAGCTGGCACGTATCCTCAAGGTCGTTGACAAGATGGGCGGCGTAGCTCTCATCACCGCGGACCACGGAAACGCGGACGAGATGTGCGAGATGGATAAGAAGACGGGTCAGCCCAAGCTGAACAAGGACGGAAGCCTCAAGGCAAAGACCAGTCACACCCTCAATCCCGTTCCCTGCATCATCTACGACAACTTCTTCGCAGATAAGTACACCGTGAAGAAGGACGAAGGTCAGTTTGGTCTTTCCAACGTCGCGGCTACCATGGTCAACCTGCTTGGCTATGAGGCACCCGATATGTGGGACGAGTCCATCATCGACGTAAAGTAAAACAAAATGAACGCGGCAAGCATCAGCTTGCCGCGTTTTTTATTCATCGTTTTCTTCATCAAGCTCGTCTTCCCAATATTCGGCGACAGCGCGAAGATAGGTCTCCTCGTCATAGTCGATAACGTAAGGAATATGCTCGTCGGGATCCAGCACACAGCAGTTGATCGTGTGCCATCCCATATCCCACGCCTTGCAAAGCTGTTCCTCGCCCGCAAGAACACGATATTTCTTCTTGGCAAGAAAGGCCACAATAGGAAAATCGGTAATGGAAAATTTAGTTACGTCATAGTCCACGTGCGTGCATTGCTCAAGAAGGTCGGGAATCGACATCGTGCGCACCTTATGGGGAAGCTTTCTGCTTCTGTAGTCGCGGATGATGCGATCCACGTCCCAAAGCACGGTGGCGCTCTTGGTCTTCAAAAAGGCTACCTTCATTACATACCCTCCAGAAATCGGTCTACCACGAGGCTTCGGAATCGGGGAGACAGGGACGCAAAATAGGCGGTAAAGCCCGTCACGCGCACCACAAGATCCGGGTGCAGGTCGGGGTCCTTATGGGCTTCCAGCAGGGTTTCCCGATCCAAAATATTGATGTTGATCAGGGTGCCACCCTCTTGGAAATGCCCTTTTATAAATTGCGAGATCACGCGGACTCCCTGTTCGTCTGCCTTTAAGAGCGGGTCAAATTCGATCTGCAAGGGAGCGGGATTTCCGAAGCCGCATTGTACCGAAGCGATCCCCGCCGCCTGTGCGGTGGGTGCGGAATCCTTGCGGAAGTGCGGATTGGGGTTGGCGCCGTGAGAAATGGGCTCC
>JAZLBM010000311.1:0-6762 GCA_045613705.1 Eubacteriales bacterium
GGAAGCTTGCCGCGATAGTCATTACGTTTCATAGCCTCTACCGTTGCCTTGGCAGAAATGGTCACGTATCCGTAGCTGGTGATGACCGCGTTACAATCCTTGGCGTAGCGCGCCTCGTAGGGTGACTTCAGAAGCACCGCCACTACGGGACGCCCCTTGCCCATAACCGCCTTCAAAACCTCCAACTGACGGGGCTTGGCATCTGCGCCGAAAAGGCCTACTACAGCCACGTCAAAGTCTCCCTCAATGGCCTCTGCCACCTCGGGCGTAAGTCCCTCGAGCGACGATTCGCAAGCAACGGCGCCCTCAAATTTTTCCGCGAAAAGTCGGGCAAAGCTCAAGGTCTGGCGACGTGCCTCCTCCACACCGAGGAAGGCCTCGCAAACGGGAGAAACACAAAGGATCTTCTTCCCTTCAAGCGAGCCAAGGGTTCCGTCATCACGAAGACAGGTAATGGCGGAAAGCACGTCCTCGAAATTGGCAGAGATCGCTTTTTCATCGTAAATGAGAGACTTTGCAAGCGCCGGGTCGGGCGCGCAGGTCTCAATGGAATACTTGATCTTTTGTCTCGTGATACGCTCGCAGGACTCGTCGATGCGAGCCTCGGTGATCCGTCCGGACTCAACCGCCGCGTAAATCGCCTTGACCGCTTCTTCTACGAAATCCTTCTTCAAGGGATAGTACAGAAGCTGATCGCACCCCGCTTCGAGCGCCAGAACCGCGGCTTCGCCCTTGGGATATGCTCTTGCAATCGCGTGCATCAGAAGACTGTCGGTAATCACCACACCGTCAAAGCCCATTTCCTCCCGCAAAAGCCCGGTGACGATCTCGGGCGAAAGCGTAGAGGGCTTCTCACCAAAAGCGGAGAAGCAAACGTGTGCCGTCATAACGGCGCCCGATCCCGCATCAAATGCTTTTTTGAAGGGCAAGAACTCGGTCTTGCGAAGGGTATCCGCGTCCACACGGTTGACCGCGGCTCCTACGTGAGTATCGGCGCTGACGTTTCCGTGTCCCGGGAAATGCTTGACTGCCGTAATCACGCCCGCTTCGGCAAGGCCTCCGGAAAAGCTTACGCCAAGCTCCGCTACCTTCTCGGGATCGTCCGAATAGGAGCGAGTACCAATGATGGGATTCATAGGATCCATATTCACGTCAAGAACGGGGGCGTTATCAATGTTACATCCAAGTGCTCGCAAAATTTTGCCAAGACGGAAGCCCACATCGCGCATTTTCGCGCCGTCTGCTCCCATAGCGTTATATGCCATAGCGTCGGCATGCATAGCCGCGCCCTCATAGAAGCGGGTCACACGTCCGCCCTCCTGGTCGATACCGATGAAGGGATATTCGCCGACAAGTCGGTATGCCAGCTCGCGAAGCTCTGCGGTCATTTGGCAAAGTCCCTCGGTTGTAGAGGCGTTGGCCGCGTTAATGCAGAAATTGCTGAAATAATAGGTCTCGCAGAGTTCTCTGTATTCCTCCGTAACCGTTTCGCCGGGGATGCCCAGCATAAACAGCTTGCCGATCTTCTTTTTGAGTTCGTTGCTTATCATTGATCTGCTCCGTCCTTTGATCCTAATTTGTATCAAGAGGCGTGGGCATAGCCGCACCTCAAAGGAAAATTATTTGATATAATCCACGCCATCGAAATACTCGATGAGCGCATAGGAATTCTTATTCATAAGCGCGATCTGCTCCGTATAGTCGGAATAAACCTCAAAATCGTGCTGAGAGTCAACGATTCCCTTGTTGGAGTTTGCCGCAACGTCGCCGCCCGCAGGATCGGTGGGATCGTTGTCGATAAACTGGAATTGCATCCAGCCCACGTTATGCTTGCATTGCAGAAGCTTTAAGGTGAAATTCTGGAAGAAATATCCGCGTTCCTTCTGCGTAGCAACCACCCAACCGGCGCCGCTGTTATTGGTAAAGGGATCGCCTAACGTATTCAGCGCATCGTCACCCTTTGCGTAAAACTCGGTCACGATGAAGGGGATGCCGAGCCATTTTCCAAGCTGATCCAGAGAAGGGCCATAGGTGTCATCGGAGGACGGGATCTCCCATACGTGATAGTAGTTGATGCACATAATATCACACCAATAGCCTGTGAAGCGCATCATCCACTCCCATTTGTCGGCTTCAATCAGATAGCGGTTGCCCAGATAGAGCCGCCGGGGGTCGTATTTCTGAAGAGCCGTGTCGCAGACGGAATAATAGCGATCGTACACGAAGCCCTTGAAAAGATCCCAAAGATCCACGCCAAGCTTTGCGCTGTACGAATCGATCTCAAGAACAGAAGGATTATCCAGTCCCGTTATATTCTTGAACCACGTCCACGCGCAAACGTAGGAATAATAATTCTCCATACGCGTAGGATCCAGCATCAGGTAGTTTGCCAGCATATAGTCGGATACGGGCAGCTCGTTATCGGTAGAATATCCGAACACGTAGGACTTCCCTTCCCACGCCTTTGCCGCGCTCTTGGCACTCTCATCCATAAAGATCACGAAATCGGGATCAAAGGCAGGCATCACGCCGGTCGTGGCAATAGAAATGCCCTTGCCGTTGGCATAGGAATTCAAGCCGCGGGGCTGAGAGGTAATGGAAATATTGCCTTCTACGCCGCGCAACTCGTTGGAGGCCGCGTGCGCCAGGTTGAATCCCACCTCGTCGATCGCCCATCTTGTCGCGGCAATCGCCCATTTTTCAAGAGATCCGTAGATCTTTTCGGCCATTTCCTTCTGATAAGGCGAGGTTCCACCGTACGCCCACTGCATATGCGTGGTGCCGTGGATATGACAGAGATTGCCGAGAGGATCCACAACCCACCATCTGTCGCCGATCTTTTTGGTGTAATAATAGCCCGTTGCTTCCTGCTTTTCGCCGGTCAGGGCTCCGCCGTAGGAATCTACTGCGTAAACCTTCTCCCGGTAGCCCGAAAGCGTGGAAACCAGACGAGTATCGTACGTGCCTATGGCGGAGGATCCGTTTCCGCCACGCGCCGTCACCTTCTCGGTATACTCACTCGCATTTGTGACCACCGTTTCGTAGGAATAGTCACCTGCCTTCAGGATCTGCTGATAGCGGGCATACCACTCGTCGTACACTTTCTGCGCATAAGCCCAGATCACGTCGTTATCCGAGTCGTTCATAAGGATATCGCACGAGTAATTTTTAGCGGAATCGGACGCGAGAAGCACAGGGCGGCGATCCGTCTCGGAGGACGAGCAGGAAACAATATTCGCAGGGCTCTTGGGGCCGTTACTGAACGTGAGGCAGAAGGAAACCTCGCTCTCGCCGTTCTCAAACGCCTCAAAAACGTAATCGCTTACGTCCACCTGGGTAACGCCCTTTCTGGTGACGATGCCCTTACCCACGTAATTGTTCTGTCCGTGCGCAGGTGCATTATTATAGGTGACCTTTTCAGGAGACCAATCGTTTGACACGCCGTACACCAAAAGATCAATGCCGTCGCCGGCATCCGAAACGCCCGTATAGGCGAAATCCACCCGAAGGTATACCGTTCTCATCTTGTTCAAAGTCAAGGAGGAAATATCAAAGCGAAGCAGAACGTGACGCTCGGTGTCTGCGCTTTCGGGCATAGTCTTGATCTCAAGATGGCCCGACGAAAGTCGCGTTTCGTTGAGATTGCTGTCAGCATGCGCACCGCCGCGCACAAACGCGTCCGCGATGGCCGTGGTCTTTGCAAATCCGTCTCCGCCTCTCATAAGAACCTCTCCTTCCGTGCCTTCTTCACTTTCTTTGCCGTCTTCGTTCAGATTGACAAAGTCGCGTCCGACGGCCACGTTCTCGCCGTAGCCTTCGACTGTCGGATCGGCGGTCGAGCCGCACCCGAGGGCGGAAAGGATAACGCTTATCAAAAGAACGATCGTCAAAAATTTTCTCATTCGTTTTCTCCTTGGTTATCTGTCCTTTACGTAGGATCACGGGCGCGGCTGATAGCCGCGCCCACCTGAATGAAATATCAGCTTGCGGGATTTACGTAATCAATGTGGAAATAGGTATTAAAGTTCCAAACCTCGCCACAGGCAGGGGTCTGTCCGTTTTCGGCGGAATTGAAGGATACGTACCACTTATTGTCACCGACAGAATTCTTGCGGATAGCAATATAGTTTTTACCCTCTTTCACGCCTGCGCCCGACTCAATATCGAAGCCAACCGTTGCCGAGAACCCACTGGTGGCGCTGCTGTACTTGACCTCGCGCGTATCATCGTTATACAAGACGCTGTACTGGCTGGATACGTTTGTGGACGCGGAAACAGTTTCTTCACCAAGACAATTGCCTGCCGCGTCGTAAATGGAAACCGTTTCGCAAATTGCCTTATCGGCGGACAAGATACGGCGCATCGTGAACATCATAGCATATGCATTATCAATGGTGAAATCGTCCACAAGCCATTCGATGCTTCTGTCCACGTTGAATCCGTTTTCGTCAATGGTGTAAACCTGAGTATGCTTAGCAACGGTATCCGAGGAGCCTGCGGGATCTGCCCAACGCTCAAGCTCGGAAATCTGTGTAATACCGATGGTATCACAAGCAACCACCCTATTCTGAGAACCGGGCTCGTAAGCTACGCCGTCTGCCGTCAAAGCAAAGGAGGTCAGCTGCTCGTCTCCGTGGTAGCCGCCGATAAAGTCGGTGGCCGTAGTTCCGTCGCCATACTTTTCCAAAACTGCCAGCGTGATCTCACCATTGGTCAAAACATCCGCAATGGATCTGGAAGCAATTTTCGTATCCGTAATACCCGCCACCTCCACGAGAGTCGCGCCGTCAACACGGAACAAGGAAACGTTGGTGCAAGAATCCGCGCCGTTCGCGGTAGTGGTATTATACGCGTACAGGAATTTGTAGCGCACGTAATACTTGCCGGAGGGATCGGAGGTGCGAACGTATACGTTGAAATTATTATACATCCCCGCACCACTCTTTGTCAACTCCAAAAAAAGATCGGAGTCCGCGGCACGATACTCTTCCATATCGGCGCTCCATTCTTTACCGTTGCTCATGCATTCACCGTTTCCGTTATAAACAACGGTATAGGAGGTCTGCTCGGACGGGCTCTGTCCGTCATAGAAGGGGGTAACGACAAACTGGTAGCTATCCGTCACACCGGTGCGCGCTACGCCTGCGATCTTAAAGGCCGTAAGATAGTTGCCCTCGGCACATTCGTAAGCATAAAGCTTGTCGCTTCCCGAATTGATCGCCTTGTAAGCGACGTCGGTACTCACGTACTGCGTACCCTTGTACACGCCATTCAAGAAGGCATCCACCTTAAAGTTCACGTGAGAAGAATAGATATCATCAACGCCCGCAACGAAACGAACGTCAAAGGTTTCGTCATTGACTCTCTCCTGAACACCGACAAGCTCGATAGCACTATCGGGAATGAGAGTAACGGTCATCTCCTTGATGGCAAACTTACGGATACCCTGCAGAATACGAATATATTCTCTTCCGCTTCCCGCAGCGCCGTAGCCCTTCACCAGGTCATAGGTAACGTCACCAAAGGTCTGGTCACCCTGCACCCATCCCTTTCCGACAAGGAAGGTTGCCCAATCTGCGGGCATAGGCCGATCGATAAAGGCGGTAAGCACATCGTTTTCGTTGTAGAAATAGGCAGGATCGCCATCGACGTAAATGCTGTAAAGACCTGCATCCTCATCCACCACAACACGAAGCTCGGACGTTGCACCAAGCGTCTCGGTTGCCTGGGGAACGCCGTCCACAAAGGCACGTCTGGGGGTCAGGAATGTCTCGCCGTCAATAGCATACAGGGGCTTTCCGTTGGCCATGTACGCATATCCGTTGTTGGGGTTATAGGTAACGAGACAGGACTTGATGTTGTCTCCGTACTTCATCAGTCGAATTACGTTCGCATTGACGCCGCCGCCATTGTAATAGTTATCCGCAGCGATGGCAAAATCCATCTTGATCTCATATTTTCTGTCCGAGAAGGGACTAATTACCGTAGCATCGCTTACGGTACTGCCCGAAACGGTGGACATAGAGAAATCATAGGCCTTATTGCCCGTAGAAGTACTATTGGGAATATTATAAAAACCGTAGGATTCGTTGCCGCTCTTCACGATGGTGCGATCAGAGGCGAAAATCGCGTTGCGCGTTCCCAGCAAATTGGCAATTCCGCCGTTTACGTCAAAGTCCGCCGCGGTAAGACTGGAATAATCGTATCCGATCTTGATCAGTTCTTTGGCGGCAAGCTTGGTATAAATACCCGTAGCATCGGTCACGTCAATATCCATGTTCTTGACACCGTAGCCATAATAGTACGGAATGGTATTACCGCCTTGACCAAACTGAATGATTGTCTTTGTGATTCCCGTTTTTTGTGCGGCGGAAAAGGATGCGCCACCATTATCCATTCCCACAAATTCTCCGTTTACAAAGACCCAATAGGAGCCGCACGCGGGATCCACGGCGATCTCAATCTTGTACCATTCGCCTCTGGTAAGGTAGCAGATCGCATCCTTCTCTCCGTTTGCGAAGGAATAATCCGAGCCAAGCGTCAGGTATACGCTGGACGCGTCGGTTCCCGTAGCACCCATTCTCAAAAGTGCAAGGGATGCGGAGGAACCCGAAACAACGCCCCACCAAACGAGAGGATAGTGCGCTTTCGTCGTTCCCGTTCCCGCGATAATGTCGGAAACGTTCAAATCAAAGGAGAAAATAAACGGGGTTGAAACGTCGGTTCCCATACCGGTAACGCAGGAAAACTTTCCGCCACGGG